>JADJNH010000001.1 GCA_016714365.1 Candidatus Vicinibacter affinis
TGAACGGCGGTAAAAATGAATAGCCTTATCTGGTTTACTGATTTTGTCAAAAACAAGGCCAAATCTTTCCTGTAATTCAGCCATCAATTCTTCCTCGTGATTTGATTTTGCCAGTTCCAAAGCAGACCTGATCTTTGTTGTGGAACTAAAAAACGACCATTTTTAAAATCAATTCCGGCTAATATTTTCAAAGCCAATGCTTCCGTATATGGATCCGATTTGTTGAGAAGTGAGTTCAGCAATTGGATGGCCTTTTCAGTACTGTCCAATTCAATTAAGGCCTGTGCTTTATATACTTTGCACAAGTCCTCATGAGTTACCAATTTATGGTGCTGATAACTCAACATCCATTGTTCAATTACTGCCAGGGCATTATCGGGCTTATTTTCAATCAATTCAGATAAATCAGCAACCAGCTGATCACGACCTAAAGGAGTGAAATGCTCTTGCCCTCTAAGGAAAGAGATATTAAAAAGCAAAATAGTAAGAGTACTGCAAGATTAATTCAAAGTTACATTATTATAAATTCAAAGATAGGATTTGACGCGTGGAAAGCAATAACCCTTAAGGGTGAATTTAATTTAAATGATTGAAATCACCCTTTTGGGTGAATGAGATGATCCGGCATGGCTATAAATTTGTTCAACAAATTATTAAATATGAAAGGAATTATTACAATCGGAATTTTATTCTTTGCCATTCTCCAGTTAAATAGCCAGAGGCGATTTGATGTACAATTTATGTTGGATGGCAGAGTGCGAGAGAGCATTATTGTATTACCCAGCACCCCACCACCAGCGGGTGGATATCCCGTGGTGTTTATGCTGCATGGGACCAGTGGCGATGGTTTGAAATTTTACAACATTTCTGGATGGAAGGAATTAGGTGAGGAAGAAAATTTTATTACGGTGTTTCCATCCTCTTTACGCTGGTGTTTTACAGATGATGGAATCGAAGAACACAATACCCGATGGGTTAATGGTAATGTTACTGATTTTCCATGTTCTGGTCCTCCACAAGATTATGTAGATGATGTAAAATTCTTAAAAGTGCTTGCGAAAAGGATTGCAGACACCTTTCCGGTAAATGAAAAAATGATATTCAGTTCTGGATTTTCAAATGGCTGTTCGATGATACATAAATTGGCCATAGATGCCGGTGATGTATTTGCGGCAGTTGCTGGAACGAGTTCACCGCTAGCTGCCGGAGATTCCAGTTGGCCAGTAAACAGAATTCCTGTATGGTTTATGTTAGGATCCTTGGATGATCGTTTCATTGTGCCTCCCTTCACTGAACTTCCATTCGGCGGTGATTCTATTCTCGCTTACTTGAAATACCCTCTGAACAGGGCTTTGGTATGCCAGGGGCTGCGTAACGAATTCATTAAAACTGAAAAGGACAGTTCACACACCTATCAATTTCTAAACAACCTGCCCGGTGAAATTTCCAAACCCTATATTTTTACTTTGCTAAAAGATATGACTCACCAATATCCCAATGGAGACAACTATCCACTGAGTGCCCCAAGACTTTTTTGGGAATTTTTTAAACGATCAGTAGCCGTCAGTACTAAACAAGTGGTGACATCTTCAAATGAAATTCTTGCCCTTCCAAATCCTTCAAATGATCTAATAGAAATTTCCATTCCGGAACATCATGGAAATTATCATTGGAATCTTTATGACACGCAAGGTAACTTGCGTTTAAAAGGGAATCAAGCGAAGGGTGAGTTAGTACTAATTAAAAAAATCCGATTTAGGCACAGGCTTATACTTGTTTCGCGTAGACCTTGGCAACAGCGCTTTAAGTCGAAAAATTATTTTTAACTAATGAATCTAAATCTTATGAAATTTAATCTCAGCTGTGTTGTTTATTTGACTTGTATGACAAGTCTTTTCGCTCAAACACGTTATGATATAAACCTAATTTCTGAAGGCCGTCTTAGGGAATGCATCGTTGTTAAGCCAAGCACAAGTCCACCGATAGGCGGATATCCAATTGTCTTTATGTTGCACGGAACGAGCCAGGATGGCGAATTATTTTATGATAACTCCGGTTGGAAAGAATTAGGCGAACAAGAAAATTTTATCACCGTTTTTCCTAACTCCTTAAGATGGTGTTATATGGATGATGGTGTAGAAACCCATGGTTTACGATGGGTTAACGGACAAGTAACAGATGTTCCATGTTCGGGAACACCACAGAACTACATCAGTGATGTCCATTTTCTAAAACTGTTAGCCAAAAAAATCGCAGACACATTTCCAGTCAATTCTGCAATGATTTTTGCATCTGGTTTTTCAAATGGAAGTGGAATGATTCACAAACTAGCTATTGAAGCCGGAGATGTTTTTGCTGCTTGCGCGGGATCCGGCTCTTTTTTACCAGTTGGTGATTCTGCAAGACCAATCCATCGCATTCCCGTATGGGCCATGATGGGAACAAGAGATGACAAATCAATAAGGCCTCCCTTCACGGAAATTCCATTCGGAGATGACTCGGTTTTAGTATATTTCAACAGACCCCTTCAAAGGATGATTGATTGTCAAGGTGTAACTCAAAATTTCACAAAATTTGAAACAGCCATCACGCATACCTATGATTTTAAAGAAAATATTTCCGGAGATACCGGACAATTGTATCGATTTACATTGGTTAAAGATATGTTCCATGTATATCCAAATGGAATGAATTTTAGGTTGGAAGCTGCGAAATTGTTTTGGGAATTTTTTAAGAACTCAGTAACCGTAAACACAGAACATCCCAGGAACATTTCAAACGAAATTCTTGCCATTCCTAATCCATCGAATGATATAATTGAGCTTTCTATTCCAGCAAATGATAAATCCTATCAATGGAGTCTATTTGATGCATACGGTCGATTGCGGATGAACGGGAATCAAATATCAGGTGAGCGTGTTCAATGCAAGAAATCAGATTTAGGAACAGGAATGTACATTTTCCAAGTCAGGCTGGGAGACAAAGTCATCAGTCAAAAAATAATTTTTCAATAAATATTTTCTGCACCAAACAATTAATTCTTCACTTAAAATCTATTTTGAATCGTCAGGAAGGTTCGACTGATTTGATTGATCATACTAAATCTGAAAGATATGAATCTACATTTAAAATTAGGTATTGCATCGCTGCTATGGCTTGGTCCTTACAAATTTTTATGCCCAACAGTGGATCGATGCATCCATGCTGGTAAATCGAGAATTGCGTGAATTTGTAATCTTCAAACCATCCGGAAACCCACCTTCAGGAGGGTATCCGCTGGTTTTCATGTTGCATGGAAGTAATCAAAGCGGCCCACAATTTTACAATATATCAGGATGGAAGGAAGTAGCTGAGAGAGAAAAATTTATAGTAGTTTTTCCCACAGCATTGATCTATTGCACTACAGAGGGCGTTCAAACAAAATGGAGTCACGGCAATACCTATTCTGTGCTTTGCCCGGGTGATACCTTAAGAGATGATATTCCTTTTTTTTATAAAATGATAGATACGATATCAAGCATTGTACCTATAAATCAAAAAAATATATGCGACCGGATTTTCCAGCGGAGGAACCATGGTTCCCAAATTAACTATTGAAATGCCGGGCGTATTTGCTGCGGCAGGTTGTGGCAGTGGAAATCTGGATGAAAGAGATACCAAGCCTATGAAACCAAAAAGTACCTACCTGGGCAATACGAGGAACTCATGATCACAGTTTTATAGATAGAACTGGAAGACCTTGTCCATTTAACGATACAGCCTTAGTTGTGAATTCCAATAATCTGAGCAACCACCTTACCTCTATGGGTTTGAGTTGGAATTTTCCAAAGACTCAAACGCCTATTCCATTCATTATAATTTCACCGATCCCCTTCCAGGTGAATCAAAGACCTTCTTCAGATGGAGCATCTTTTACGGATTGGAACACTTATATTTTAATGGAAGCAACTACCTGAATCAATTGCCAAATCCACCCATTGAAGCTGAATTGTTTTGGGAATTTTTTAAAACAGTGTCCCTGATTAATTCTACAGAAAATAACGAACGACCATCAATGGTCACCATTTATCCAAACCCTTCTTCTGAATCAATCAACATTTTATATTCAGAAGACCCTGCAGGGGATGCTCAAATGCTAAATTTATACAACATGACCGGACAGCTTGTCTTTAAAAAATTAATTCAGCCCAATGAGCTGGTGGTCATCCATATATCCTCCATCGGAAGTGGCATATTCATTCTTCAATTGGCATCCCGGAAACAAAAAATAGTTCGCAAAATTATTTTTAATTGATGCAATTCATTTCAAAATAAAATCAGCAAGGTTACCCCATATCATTAGAAATCAAAGAAAGGATCTTACTCACTTAAAACAATAACTCGTTGGTTTGAAACTTGCGTATTTTTTGAAATAATTCTTTAAGGTAATTGACTAAGTTCAGGCAAAAGGCTATATTTGTTCAAATAAATATTTATTATGAAAGGAATTATTACCATCGCAGTTTTATTTGTTGCAATTCTTCAGTTGAACAGCCAGAGACGGTTCGATGTACAATTTGTAGTGGATGGCCGAATGCGCGAAAGTATAATTGTTCAACCCAGCACGCCGCCACCTGCAGGAGGATATCCAGTAGTGTTTATGCTGCATGGAACCAGTGGCGATGGTTTAAAATTTTATAATATTTCAGGATGGAAAGAATTAGGTGAAGATGAAAATTTCATTACCGTCTTCCCATCCTCCTTAAGTTGGTGCTTTGTAGAAGACGGGGTAGAAAAAAACAATACCAGATGGGTCAATGGCAATGTAACAGACTATCCATGTTCAGGGCCACCACAAAATTATGCGGACGATGTAAAATTCTTAAAAGTGCTTGCAAAGAAAATTGCAGACACCTTTCCGGTAAATGAAAAAATGGTCTTTTGTTCAGGCTTTTCGAATGGTTGTTCGATGATACACAAGCTTGCCATTGATGCGGGAGAAGTATTCGCAGCCGTTGCAGGCACCAGCGCACCTTTGATGGTAGGAGATTCTGCAAGACCGATCAACAGGATACCTGTTTGGTTTATGGTAGGAACCCTGGATGACCGTTTTATTGTACCTCCGTTTACAGAACTTCCATACGGTGGAGACTCCATTCTTACTTATTTAAACCCATTTATAAACAGAGCCCTGGTTTGCCAGGGATTAAAAAATGAATTCATTAAAAATGAAAGGGACAGTATTCATACTTATCAATTTTTGAATAACCTACCCGGTGAAATATCGAAACCCTATATTTTTTCCCTGATTAAAGATATGACTCACGAGTATCCGAATGGGGCCAACTATCCCTTGAGTGCGCCTAAAATTTTTTGGGAATTTTTTAAACGCAGTGTAGCAGTCCATACTGAAAATCCGGCAACACCGTCAAACGAAATTCTCGCCATCCCGAATCCATCGAATGATTTTATCGAGTTTTCAATTCCAACATATAATCAATCCTATCAATGGAATCTGTATGATGCCTACGGTCGATTGCGGATGAAAGGGAATCAAACACCAGATGAAAGTTTTAAATGCAGGAAATCAGATTTAGGAACAGGGTTGTACATCTTCCAGGCGGATTTGGGAAACAGATTGCTGAGCAAGAAAATAATATTTAACTGATTCCTGAATTCAAGAAATTCCCAGCAAAACTTTTAGCTCTTCAAATACAGTAGTTTCGTCAGAATCCTGGGCCTCCTCATAATAACCGTCGACCTCCTCTTTTGCGCGGTACTGGATGGGTAAGTGGTATTGGCCAAAATACAAGAGATTGTATAAGGACACAAAAAGGATGATGTTCACTACGCAATTGCCTTCAATGTAAATATTGGATTTTCTTAACCAGGGATTTACACTTTCTTCACCATCCTCCAGATATTCTATTGGGAATGTAAATAATTTTTTGTGCAGTGTAAAATTATCTATGATCCATTCTTTGACCTGACGGTGATCAATGTCATCGTGTAGAAGTACAATGGCTTTTAAAATTTCTATGGCCGCCTGACAGTCGAATTCCCGATCTGCATAGTCCAAAAACTCATCGACCTCTGATTCATAAATCGTCCTGACGGAACTGGCTCCCTCGTATGATTTTTCGCCATTGTATCTTTCGTCCAGCAGCACATCGATCGATAGAATTATTTTGTCACTCTTCATTTTGTTTAGGGTTATGGTTGATCACTTCCGGGGAACACGAAATTATGACAAAATACTATATGGGCTCTGAGATTTTTCCGAACTGCGTGAATAAGAAAATTTCGTCCTAATAATTCATATTAAAATATGCTGACTTACCTCGAGTCTGATGTATTTATCTTCTGTTTTAAACAAGCAGTATGGGTTCCTAACTATATTAGCGCAATGGAGCTTTCAAAACCATTTATGAATTCGTAAAAAGATGGAGGATATCAGCCAACTTGATTCAATGTTCCGATATTTTGAAAAGTACCACCGACTTACGCCGGAGGAAAAAAAAGTAATTGCCGGCATATGTGGGATAGTGCATTTGACAAAAAACAAAGAACTGCAGTCCATTGGCCACACCTGCAAAACGATTTATTTCATTCATAAAGGAATGGCCCGCATTTATTATTATAAAGATGGTACAGACATTACAGAAAGTTTTTCGTTTGAGAACAACATCATCGCGCGGGTAGAGAGCCTGTTTACCGGTCATCCCAGCCGCAAAGCCATACAGGTCCTTGAGGATTCTGAAATAATAGCCATTGATGCAGCGAAGTTGTTTGGGCTTTATGATGATTACCCGGGAATAGAACGGCTGTTCAGAAAAATTTTTGAAGCCGGTTATGTGGATACCGTGAACCGAATGGAGGGAATACAGTTTCACACAGCTGAAGAACGCTACAAAGCACTCCTGGAAGAGGCTCCTGACCTTCTGAAACGCGTACCCCTTAAACACATAGCCACTTACCTCGGCATCACTCAGGTGAGCCTTAGTCGCATCAGAGGTCATAAGTAATCGATTGCGAAAAAGGCAACAGTTATTTTAAAGAACATCCATTCTCCGAGGCTACAACTATGCAATCTTATTGTCTTGTTAAATTTCTCTCTTCTCTAATTACTTATCATATGTAAAAGGATTTGGTTTGAGTCCTCCTGAACTTTGCATTTGTAAAACCTGGATCAATTGTCACAAACAATAAGACCACAGGAGTTACAGATAAAAATAATGGCGAACCAATCGATTCAATTAGGTTTAAAAGAAAACTGGAAACAATTTTCTTTACTGGTACTCATCAATGCCTTTGTTGGGGGAATGGTGGGTATGGAGCGAAGCATATTGCCTCGTATTGCAGAAATAGAATTCCACATTGCGGCCAAAACAGCCATCCTTTCTTTTATCATCGTCTTTGGAATTGTAAAGGCGATTACCAATTATTACACCGGCACCTTAGCGAACAGGTTTGGAAGAAAAAAATTATTGGTGGCCGGATGGATTATTGGACTACCCATCCCTTTTATCTTAATGTTTGCTCCAAGCTGGACCTGGATTATAGCAGCCAACGTATTACTGGGCATCAACCAGGGTCTTGCCTGGTCCAGCACGGTCGTGATGAAAATTGATCTAGTAGGAGAAAAGCAAAGAGGCTTTGCCATGGGCCTGAATGAATTTGCGGGATACATTGCGGTGGCATTGGTAGCTTTTTTAACCGGTTGGATTGCGAGTGAATATGGCATAAGGCCCTACCCTTTTTACACAGGAATTGTGTTGGTTGTATTCGGTTTGCTTGGAAGCATATTTTTTATTAGGGACACCCGTCATCATGTAGCTCAGGAGACGATTAACAACTCCATTCCACGGCTTCAACATATTTTTTGGGACACCACCTGGAAAAATAAAAATTTAGGTTCTGTCACGCAGGCAGGATTGATCAACAACCTGAATGATGGTATGGCCTGGGGTATATTCCCAATCCTTCTTGCCACCAAGGGATTCACGATCGCAGAAATTGGAATCGTCACCGCCGTTTATCCGGCTGTATGGGGTATTGGTCAATTATTTACCGGAAGAATGGCGGATAAGTTTTGTAAAAAAGATATGCTTTATTTTGGCATGCTTCTGCAAGCAGTGGCATTGGTAGTTTTGGTGTGGGCTGAAACCATGAGTCATTTTATTACCTTATCTGCTATTTTGGGTTGGGGAACTGCCATGGTGTATCCTACTTTCCTGGCCACCGTCGCAGAAAATACACATCCTCAGGATCGGGCCAAAAGCATCGGAATTTTCAGACTTTGGAGAGATCTGGGTTATGCGATAGGCGCCATACTCACAGGCATCCTTGCGGATTGGTACAGTATAAATTTCGCCATTCTATTTATCGGATTCCTCACTTTTATTTCATCCCTCATCATTCAATTTAGAATGCAATGCAAACCAAGCGATCCTACAAAAATATGGGATTGGATAAAACTTAAATTTCTGCCCAATGGAAAATAAAAAAGAATGTCTGACATTGTCTGAACTGAAAGCCCTTATCCATCAATCACCCGAAAATTTAATCCTTCTGGATGTAAGAAATCCGGAAGAATTCACCGAAAAACATATTCCCGCCGCCATCAATATTCCACTGACTGAACTCGTAAATCACCTCACAGAGTGGTCCACCAAAAATACCCTCGTAACTATTTGTGGGAAAGGAGGTGGCAGATCTGCTGCAGCTGCTGAAATACTAAAGTCATCAGGATTTCTCAACACCTTTTATCTCTGTGGAGGAACCTTTGGATGGTATGAAAATGAAATTAAAGTTGATTGAAAATAAAATGGCTCAGCGGGACGCATTCAACTCACCCCCAACCCCTCTCTTAAAAGAGAGGGGGGATTCAATGACAAAAGAGTTTTAGGAAGGCTCAGCGGGACACATTCAACTCACCCCCCAATGAATTGGGGACCCTCTCTTAAAAGAGAGGGTGAATTCAATAGGATTTGATCAAATTTAGTGTAGGTCATTTTTTCAGTATCGTTCAGTCATCACATTAACTCATTTGCTCATTAACTAATTCTCCCCCGCTGTCGCACGATACTCTGCCGAGGCAGAGATCGTTCAGTTACATTAGCTAATTAACTCATTTGCTCTTTTGCTAAAAAGGATTTTTTAAAAGCTTCATTTTTAAGATAGGTTTCATCGGTGAGGGTTTTCAAAAATGCCACCAGATCTGCCTTGTCTGTTGCGTTTAATTTTAACCCGCCCGGCTGAAGATTGTATTGAAGTAAAATATCGACTGAGTTGGATGGCTTTACTCCAGTGTTGTAATGGTCGATGACCTCTTCCAAAGTTTTAAACCTGCCATCATGCATGTATGGAAAAGATTGTGCGATATTTCTGAGTGATGGTACTTTAAACTTTCCTTTATCGGCCAATGCTCCTGTTACTTTACTTCTACCATCATCTGCAATTCCTGATTCGATGTCAAGACCATTGTTCATAAAATCATCATTGGTAAAGTTATGATTGCCATGACAATGAAAACACTCTGCTCCTTTCACTGAACTGCCGGGATTAAATTCAGAAAAAAATAAAACTCTACCTCTCTCCTCTTCTGCTGTCAACTGAACTTCTCCACGCTTCCAACGATCAAATTTTGAATTGTTGGATATCATGGTAAACTCAAATTGCTCAATAGCCAGACCTATCCTTTCGGGAGTAATCAAATCGTCTCCAAATGCCCGGATGAACTGGTTGGTGTACTTTTTATCTTTACTCAATTTTTGCACCACATTCTGCAAAGTTTCATTCATTTCCAAGGGATCCTGAATGGGTTTCAGCGCCTGATCACGAACAGTTGGAGAGCGGCCATCCCAAAACATCCCGTTGTAATGCCAGGCAAGATTAAATATGGGCATAGCCTGTCTTTTTCCGGGTAACTTCTCTACACCAATGCTGAATTTCAGTGAATCGGAAAATGAATCCGACTGACGATGGCAATCTGCACAGGCTTGTGTTCCATTTTTGGACATTGCCTTTTCATAAAAAAGCATTCTTCCCAATTGAACTCCTGCCTTGGTCAATGGATTGTCTGCAGGCAAATCTGGATTTGGAAAACCAGCATAATTTATTTCGTAAGGAGTGGTGTCCAGTTGCGCCACTTCTTCAGGATTGCAGGTCATAAAAAAGACCAGAGCAAAAGTTATTATTATTAAAACGGAATAGAATTTCATAAAATACGATTTACGATTACCTGAATTCAGGATTTGAAATAAAATTAAAATCAGTCAGACTGTTTAAAAAAGCCAATAGATCTTTTCGTTCCTCAGGATTTAACACAAATGATTTTAGTAAAGAACTTTTGTTTGCATGTGGTTTTCCTCCGGATGCATAATGGTCGATCACCTGGTCCAGACTTTTCAAACTACCATCGTGCATGTATGGTCCTGTTAATCCAACGTTGCGCAAGGATGGCACTTTAAACATTGCTCTGTCTTGTTCCAGCTGAGTAAAACGCATCCGCCCGCTGTCCGGATAATGGATGTACAATCCATTGTTCTGGTAGCTTTGATTGGTAAACAGAAAACCGTTGTGACATTGAATGCAATTTAATCGGTCACTTTGAAATAGTAAAAATCCGCGCGCCACTTCCGGTCGATAAGCTTTTGGCAATTTCTGAAAATACCATTGATCAAACAATGAATTACCACTGAGGAGGGTACGCTCAAATGCTGCAATGGATCTGGTGATCACAAACGGATCCGGCTTACGGCCATAGGTCTCCATCGATAGCGCTGCATACACTTGATTATTATTCAATCGCTCTGCAATTCTTACGATGTTAAAATCAAATTCGTTGTGTTCCTGTATGGGCACCGCAATTTGCATCTCAAGACTGGGAACCGATCCTTCTCTGAGCAATTTATCCTGATAGACCACATTGGCAAGGCTTGGTGAATTTCTGGTTCCCAATCGGTTTTCGATTCCTAAACTGAAGGGAACCGTATCCGAGAATGAATTTGCAGCAAGGTGGCAGGAGGCGCAACTTTTGGTACTGTCCTTTGACAAAACAGGATCGTAAAAAAGCAGCTTACCCAACCGAATCCTTTCCTTGGTTAAAATATTATCCTGTGGAATTTTAGGAGCAGGAAAACCAACCGGAATTTTTAATACAAAATCACCTGCATCGCCCACTACAAATTTGTCCTGATGACAGTTTGTCAGCACAAAAACCACCAAAAATAATATTGATATTCTAAGCATTTCTGCTTCCGTTAACGGGGATTCTCATCCCTCAGTTATTGAATTAAATCTCTACTTTGATATCAAAATTTTATTTCTTGCTACCAGTCTTCCCTTTTCAAAAAATGAAATAAAATAAACACCCTCTGCAAGCCCTTCGGTACTCAAGGAAACATTTCCCTTTGCCGGCAAATTATCCATTTGTTTTACTGCCACGCCAAGAGAATTGCTTAATAGCATATTCTTAGTTTGTTCGCCGGGCAAAGTATAAAAAACATTCAGATGATCCTGTGCAGGATTTGGAAGACAGCTGATCAGAGTAGAATTTTCGACTACATCTTTGGTTGAAACAGATTGAGGCAGCTGAATAAATTTGGCAAGTGCAGCATTGGATAAAACCTTTGCATTCATGGTGCTACTGCCGTGCTGAATCAGATTGCCTTTCATGGCAATGTCCTTAAATAGCTGAGCATAATCTAAAGTCATATCAACATGCAAATTTCCATCTTTGGCACCCAAATATCCTTCGACTTCTGCTTTTGTGTACAGCGCATCTCCGAGACTGTGAATTTCGAAAACAGTTTCAGGAATCCCGTCATTGTCGTTGTCAATCATACCTTCCAAAGCAATGAATCTGTAACCTGAAGTCCATCCCCAATGCATGGAAGGATCCTGAAATGCCAATGGATGTCCACTGAAATAAGTGGCAGGATCCAAATGGTTAACAGAAGCCGGAACGCCAATATGTAGAATCATTTTTTTAGAAGCCTGCATTGGGTATTCTCCCAATTTATATTCTACCCCGGGTTTACCTGCATTCACCAAAATATAAGTATCCGGCAAAGGCATTGCAGTGTCATCCTCCTTTTTGAATTCAATTTCTGAAATATAAAATTCAGCGCGGGACAAGATCACTTTTCTACCATTCCAAATGGGAAAAACAGTTTTGTTGAGTATCAAATCCTCGCTGTTAGCTTTGTGCATAAAAGTCACGACCACCATGTTGCTTTGAGCATTTGCCCATGAAATAAACAAGCAGAAAAATAAAATTGTATAAATGTATTTCATAATAGTTTAAATTTTATCAATTTGAAATTTGTAAATTTTTTTAGAAATAAACAGCCAAAAAATAGTTGACCTGTTAAAATGAACTGCGCTCATTTTCTGATAAGTCAATCCTTTTTAGAAGTTGGAAACAATTGGTTCCTCCCTAACAACGGAAGGTCTGTGTCATCAGCAAAATGCTCCTCACCAGAGGTGGGTCAGTATGGATCAACCATGGATTGGTCAGAGCATTATTATTGAAAGCAACACTCAAAATTTCACCTACCGGAGGCGCACTCAAATCGAAAACAAACTTGCCTTGCGGAGGTGCTTTTTTACCGGCTACTTGAGCCTCTACCGAAATTTTACAGTATTTATGATTGTCGGAACAACAAGGTTTGCGAGAAATGGAAGATTCTCCTGTTGGTTTAATATTCGATATTTTCTGACTGCAGCCGGTTTTGGTCTCTCCAAAACATGCCTTGATTTTGCTTGATTTCTTTTTGCAACAGCTTTCGGGCCTCCCAAAAATACCGACCAACCTGCCTTTTTTCTGACACAGGTGCTCAAAAAAAACCACCCCCGTGGAAGAAACCAACAGGTTGATTGCTATAAATAAATGTAAAACACGAAGCAAATCGTTCAATTATTGACTAAGTAAAGGTAAAGCATTTTTAATTTTTCCTAAACAATAAAATTACAAACCAAAATACCTGTTTGAAAACCTCAAAACCTTCTTTCAGCATAGGGTTTTGAGATGTTGGGGAGTGGTGGTTTTTTGGTTTGTGGAGTTGTTGATTTGTTGGCTTGGGAAGGCTCAGCGGGACATTCAACTCATCCCCAACCCTTCTCTTAAAAGAGAAGGGGGAATTCAAGGACAGAAGAGTTTTGGAAAGGCTCAGCGGGACATATTCAACTCATCCCCAATGAATTGGGGACACGCCCCCAACCCTCAATAAATTGGGGACCCTCTCTTAAAAGAGAGGGTGAATGTAATGACAGGAGAGTTTTGGGAAGGCTCAGCGGGACACATTCAACTCACCCCCCAACCCCTCTCTTAAAAGAGAGGGGGGCTCAACGGGATTTATTCAATTTTACAGTAGGTCAGTTTTTTCATTCTTTCGTTAGCCGCTTTCGCGGTTCCTTCTCTTATCGTGCTGTCGCACGATACTCTGCTTACAGCAGAGATCGTTCAGTCACATTAGCTAATTAACTCATTAGCACATTAGCACATTACTTCGGCCATCTTCCCGGCGTATACGGCGCTTTGTTCATTTCGAGTTCTTTTTCCAACTCGCTGATCTGTGCGTCCACCATTTTCATTTCTTCCAGTACTTTGCTGAATTGTCGCGATGCGATGTCGTAATTTGTTTTGCAGCTTTTAGGAATGGAAGAGGTGATGTTCCAGACTGTATATTCCAAAATTCCTACACGGTCATTGACGGTGGTAGCTGTTTCAAATTCACGCTTTGCTCTGGTTGCGTCGCCATTGAAAGTAAGATTGATGGCATTCATTTTTTTCTGGATAGCGGCTGTCTTTTCCAATAAATTTTTTGGAGAGGCGGGCATGTCGAGCATGGCAGATTTTGCATGGGCGATTCTGGTATTCATTTCATTAAAAATATCGCCTGCAGCGCTGGTTGCTTTGCGCAGGTCTGCTACTTTTTGACAGAAAGCAATGTTGTCTTTCATGTCTTTGGATGGCAGCGTTCCCTGATTTAATAAATTTAATTTGAATTCGACTGGACCTGCGATCGGTGTCAACACACCATCGACGTATTTCTGAAGTAAGAGCTTATAAGTTCCCGGCATCACCAGGTGTCCCACTTCTTCTTCTCCAAAAAGTTGATCCGGTGCCGGAACATAACGGCCTACAACCGGTGCGGGTGTGGCAGTTCGGCCATCCCAACTGATTCTCTTCAATCCTTTTTTTGCAGCAGTTTTTAAATGTCTGACTACATTTCCACTTTGATCCATAATGGTGAATAATAAATAGGGATCTTGCTGTTCGTCTTCTGCACGCAAACTGTCTAACGTAGGATAATAAATTTTTTCTCCTTTATCTGATTTTGCTTTTTCTGCTTCTTTGCGAAGTTCTTTCAAAGTCTTGATGTCGTCTTTAACGTAATAAGTAAAGACAACGCCCGGTTTTGGATTCGGTGTGCTGAAATAAGAAGATCCCATGTGCCCTTTGTCGCGAAGACCCAGCGGCAATCTTTCTACATACATCAATCCATCTTTAATTGGATAGATGACTGCTTCTTTGTTGAAATCTTCTTTCTTGACATTGCGCAGACAAGAATAATCATCGAGGATGTAAAACCCACGACCGAAAGTTCCCAACACCACATCGTTCTCACGTCGCTGCAATTCAATATCTCTTACTGCAACCGTAGGTAAACCTGATTTTAATTGTATCCAGGTCGCAGCACCGTTGTTGGAAAAAAAACATCCGAACTCTGTGCCCACAAAAAGTAAATTAGGATCTACATGATCTTCTGCAATGGAATACACAGAACCCCTTGCAGGCAGATTGCCTTGAATGGCCTTCCATGTTTTTCCTGCGTCGGTGGTTTTTAAAACATAAGGCTTGAAGTCACCGTAACGATGATGATTGAAACAAACATAAGCGGTGTTTTTATCGTGCAGGGACGCGATGATCTGGTGTACATAAGATTGCGCAGGCACGCCCGGCAAATTGTCAAATTTTGTCCAGCTTTTTCCACCGTCTGTGGTGAGTTGGATGAGACCATCGTCTGTTCCCACCCATATCATTTCAGGATTCAGTTTTGATTCCGCGATGCTGGTCAACTGTCCGTAAATATCCGTACTTCCATTTTTTGCGATGGCATCGACAGACCAAACCTTGCCCATGACTTCTATTTTATTCCGGTCGATCTGACGACTCAGATCAGGACTGATCACCTGCCAGGATTCTCCGCGGTCATCTGTACGGAATAATTTATTGGAACCAAAATACAATCTCGTATTGGCATGTTGACTGATGAACAAAGGTGCATCCCAGTTCCAGCGGTAAGGAGCCTCACCTTCGCCTTCCACAGGTTTTATGGACAGATATTCTCCATTCTTGCGATCGAAGCGCACAAGGCCTCCATATTGAGATTGCGCATAGACGATGTTGGGATCTTTAGGATCCACCTGCGTTTCAAAACCATCGCCGGTGGAGGTCACATACCAGTCGGCATTTGTTATTCCATTGGCAGAGGTAGATCTGCTCGGTCCACCGAGACTTAGGTTGTCCTGGGTACCACCATGCACATGATAGAAGGGCAGATCATTGTCTGTGGATACTTTGTAAAATTGCGTCACCGGAAGATTGGATTTAAATTCCCAGCTGCGCGCGTGGTCGTAGGTCTCATACACGCCTCCATCGCAACCCACCAACAAGTGATTGCCATTGGAAGGGTCTACCCATATACAATGGTTGTCTATGTGTTTGTTGATTTCTCCAAGATTGGAAACTGATTTTCCACCATCGGTAGAAACTTTGTAATAAGTATCGGTGATGTAAATTTTATTGACGTCTATAGGATCACATACGATCTCCTGATAATAATTTCCGGAAGTAAAAAAAGGATTTCTTTTCTCCCAACTAGAACCCTTGTCCGCAGAGCGATAAATGCCACCTTTGTCATCCTTCGCTTCTACGACGGTGTACAGGACATCCGGATTTACCGGACTGATGGCAAGGCCCATTCTTCCCACGTCGCCGGAAGGAAGTCCACCTTCCAGTTTTTTCCAGTTCGCTCCCCCATCCGTAGATTTATAGATGGTCGATTCAGGCCCTCCGCCTATGTAGGTAAAGACTTTTCTCATGCGCTGGTGGAAGGCGGCGTAGAGAATTTTTGGATTTCTTGGATCCATGACCAGATCATTGCAGCCCGTATAAGCGCTGACCGATTTAACACAGGTCCAGGTGTTGCCACCGTCGGTAGACTTGTACACACCCCGATCGCCTCCTTCGCTCCAGACAGGACCATAGGCGGCGACGTACACGATGTTTGCATCAGAGGGGTCTACTACAATTTCTGCGATGTGTTCAGAATTTTTGAGGCCCATATTCTTCCAGGATTTTCCGCCATCCTCACTTTTGTACACGCCATCTCCGTAGGCAACAGATCGCTGGTTGTTGTTTTCACCGGAGCCTACCCATACAGTGGAGGCGTTGTTGGGATCCAGACTGACACAGCCGATGGAATAGGAACCCTCTCCATCAAAAATCGGACTAAAAGTCAATCCTTTGTTGGTTGTTTTCCACACGCCGCCGGAGGAAGACGCGACATAATACTCGCTGTGATTTTTAGGGTTGACCGCAAAATCAGATATCCTACCGGAGGTGACCGCCGGGCCGATAGACCGGAAGGCTAACCCAGCGAAAGCCCCTGAATTCATAGGGTCCACCGGTTTGGCCTCTTCTTTTTTCTGTGCATGGAGGCTTACCGAACAACAAGTAAACAGAATCAAACTGTACAAAATGGATCTAAGCATGTGCGTATTTTTTTGAAATTAGAGGCTAAAAGTAAGGCAAATACGTAACATTTCGTAGATGAGATATTTTTTATCTGAATGGCTCTTAAAAGTCACTTTAAAACGGGAGCAATAGGAGCCTTATCCCATGCCTTCAAAAGGCATTTAGTTAAACACATTAAAAGCCAGGTCACCGGAAATAATAGATTTCGAATTCATCTTAAGCTCAGGCCAAAGATTGTAAGCTGTTACAAAGCATTTGGATAGATATAATGAAAATATTTATTTAAATATGCAAAATACAAAAGCGCAATATATTTAATATATTCACCTGCCGTTTGTCGCAAAAGGGTGAATGGACTTCCTGAACATTGGGAGCCTCTTTAAAAGATAATTATTAGATTTAGATTAAGTGGTTCTGAAATTCGGAAGAATGTGGATTAGGGATTTTTCTAGATTGAAACAGGGTCAATAAAAGCAAAGTTTTCTTAGAATATCAAATAATGTCAAAAACGAGAAATAAAAATAAACGAAGAAAAGTTTCGCAAATCTTGCCAAAACTGGACGGATATGCGCAATGAAGTCTTGTGTATTAACAAGTTAGGGTTAATGGCAATGAGCCTATTTGAGTAAAATTTAACATAGTATTTAACTAAAAAAGTTGTAATTTTATGATATGAAAACTCTACAAGAAGTAAAAACAATATTGGCAAATCATAAACAACAATTATTCAACAACTATCCATTAAAGTCACTTGCAATATTTGGGTCTTATTCAAGGGAAGAGAATAAAGACAAAAGTGATTTAGATATCTTAGTTGAATTCAACGATAAAATCGGCGTACGATTTATAGACCTAGCAGATGAGATTGAAAGTATTGTCGGATTAAAGGTTGATTTGGTTTCAAAAAATGGTATTAAAGAGAAATACTTTTCAGCCATTAATGCAGACTTAATATATGTCTAGGCGAGATACGTTATTGCTTTTGAACGATATGTTGCAATCTGCTAAAAAGATTAAGCAATATACAACTGGCTTCGATTTTCAAGTGTTTATATCTGATGACAAAACAATTGATGCAGTAGTACGAAATTTTGAAATAATTGGAGAAGCAGCAAATAGAATAGATCCAGATTTTAAAAATAATCATCCGGAGATTGAATGGAGAAGAATCAAAGGTTTTCGAAATAGAATTGTACATGATTATTTTGGAATTGACTACGGAATAGTCTGGGATATTATTGATTCCTATTTAGATAATTTAATTGAGAATTTGCAAGAAATAATAGATAAACTAAATGCCACATAGCCCATATAGCAGCTATCCAAAAGGCGGGGTTTGGTATTTAATAGTAAATATTGTGGTAAAAGTCCTGCTCTTCGGGTTGCTGCAAAACGGTAGCAACAAGTATAACATAGAACAATTTATTAATGAAAAAAATTGAAGTCGTTGCAGGTGTAATATTTTGGAAGAATCTAGTACTATGTGTTCAAAGACCAAAAAACAAGCTCCATTACATTTCTGAGAAATATGAATTTCCTGGGGGTAAAATTGAAGAAGGTGAAACCAGGGAAGAAGCCTTACATCGAGAGTTACTAGAAGAGTTGAATCTTTCTATAAAAATAAAGTCTTTTTTTCTAACTGTAGTTCATGAATACCCAGATTTTGAATTAACAATGCATAGTTTTATATGTGAAGCTGATTCGAAAGAAATCACGCTTAATGAACATGTTGATAAAAAATGGTTGCACATTAATGAGCTAACCAAACTAGATTGGGCAGCAGCTGATATTCCAATAGTCAATAAACTATTATTAAATGAATAAGCTATTAGAAAGTTTCAAAAGAGCTTAGAGACAGGTTATGTAGATAAGTCCGTTCTTTCTAATCTTGATTATCAACCAGAGTTATTAATTAATCAAAAGAATCCACCAAGGAAGATTCTTTCAACTATTCTTCATGATTTAGAACATTGCAATCAGTTTTTTATTTCCGTGGCATTTGTCACAACGAATGGTGTAGCTACGATTATTAATAAACTTATAGAACTCGAAAAGCGAGGTATTAAAGGTCAAATACTTGTTTCCCAGTATTTAAATTTTACACAGCCAGAAGCGCTGAGAAGGTTTCTTCAGTTTGATAATATCGATCTAAGGATTGCTACAACAGGAAATGCACATGCTAAAGGGTATATTTTTAAAAACAAAGAACATTACAACCTAATTGTTGGTAGCAGCAACCTGACTGCCCAAGCCTTATGCACAAATAAGGAATGGAATATAAAAGTATCCGCTTTAGACGAAAGTGGTATTGTTGAAAAAGTTCTTCAAGAATTTTGTGCTGATTTCGAAAAAGGAACGCCCGTATCGTCAGAATTTCTCTTAGCCTATGAAGAAATCTATCAGAATCAACTTCTGCAAACCCAAAAATCAAAACTTGAAGACTCGACTGATTTACAACAGACTATTACTCCAAATTCTATGCAAATGGAAGCATTGGAGAATCTTCAAAGATTGAGGTATGATGGTAAAAATAAAGCTTTGATAATTTCAGCAACAGGAACGGGTAAAACGTATTTGTCGGCATTTGACGCACTTGCCTTTAATCCGAAAAAAATATTGTTTGTCGTACATCGCTTGACAATTGCTAAAGATTCATTAAGCACTTTTAAAAGTGTTTTTGGAGCTGATAAAACAATGGGGGTGTATTCTGGCAACCAAAGAGAATTAGATTGTGATTTTGTCTTCTCCACCATTCAAACTATTTCGAAACCAAACCACTTAGACAATTTCTCTAAAGACCACTTTGATTACATCATAATTGATGAAACACATCGCTCAGGTGCAGATTCCTATTTACGACTTATCGAGCACTTTGAACCCAAGTTCCTGTTAGGAATGACTGCTACACCTGAGCGTACTGACGGTAATGACATATTTCGCCTTTTTTGACCATAATATCGCCTACGAAATCCGATTGAACAAGGCAATGGAAGAGGAAATGCTCAGTTCATTTCATTACTTCGGAGTTGCTGACTTATCGATTGATAACACCCTGTGGACACTAAATCAGACTTCAGGTATTTGGTGGCAAGGGAACGCGTTGAGAGAATTATTGAAAAAGCAAAATTTTACGGAAGTGATAATGGTATAACGCGAGGTTTAATCTTTTGCTCCAGAAAGAATGAAGCGATAGAGTTAGCGGAATTATTCAATTCAGAAGGGATTAAAGCAATAGCTCTCACAGGTGATAATTCTGAAGAAGAAAGATCCCTTGCAATTGAAAAGTTGGAAACAGACAACCTGAATGAGAAAATTGATTACATATTCACCGTGGATATTTTTAACGAAGGGATTGATATTCCGAAAATCAATCAGATCATCATGCTTCGTCCAACTGAATCAGCCATAATTTTCATACAACAATTAGGAAGGGGGCTGAGAAAGGTTGATGGAAAAGGCTATTTGACAGTGATTGATTTCATAGGAAACTATGAAAACAACTATCTCATACCCATCGCTTTGTATGGGGATACTTCATACAACAAGGACTCATTAAGGAAGTTAATCACGGAAGGAAGTAGAATGATTCCTGGAGCTTCCACTATCAATTTTGATGAAATCACCAAGGAAAGAATCTTTCAATCCATTGATTCTGCAAATATGCAGCTGTTTGCTGATTTAAAAAAGGATTACAACATTTTGAAATTCAAGTTGGGACGAAAACCAATGATGATGGACTTTATAGAACATGGTTCTCGCGATCCGTTTTTATTTGTGGAATACGCTAATTCTTATTACAATTTTATGTACAAGGTCGAAAAACTGGAACCATCATTATCAAAGCAACAAGTAAAATTGCTTGAGCTGTTTTCGAAAGAAATTAACAACTCAAAACGAGTTGAGGAAAGCCTCATTATGAAGTTTCTTATTGAGTCAGAAGAACTCACAGTTAAAAAATTAAAGGACTTTGTTCAAGCCAAGTATCAGTATACTCATTGCGGATGACATTATAAAATCTTGTATTACAAATCTCAATTTCGAGTTTATTCGTGAAAAGAAAGACGGCAAGATGCTTTCAGCTAAAGAGATATACAATTTAGATGTTCTCGGAATTGAACAAGGAAAATTTGTCCTTTCAAGCGATTTCATTCATCACTTAAATCAAGATGAATTTAAACTTCATCTACTTGACTCAACAGACTTTTCAATCTACGAATTCGACAGGTTGTTTGATGCAAAAAATTGGCAAAAAGGATTTGTGCTTTACAAAAGTATTCGCGAAAAGATGTATTCAGAATATTAAATGTGCCAGAAAACCCTGTGGCACAAAATGTTGGTGGCTACTTAGTCAGTCCAGATAATTCGCATTGTCCGATTTTTGTGAATTATCACAAAGAAGATCATATTTCAGAGTCAACCAAGTATGAGGATCAATTTGTAAATAACAAAGAATTTGATTGGATGTCGAAGTCTAATCGAACATTAAGTAGCAATGATGTTCAATCAATTTATCCACAGCAATCCACAGAATTTGAAGAAAAATTGCGAAATCCAATTCCATTATATGATTTCTATGCTGCTGGGCTCGTTTAGCGAAATACAATCTGATAAAAATTATAAACTCATTGAAGGTCCTGAAAACAGTTCCAACAGTAATTATTTCGCATGCAAAATTATTGGTGAATCAATGAACAGAGTCATTCCAAACGGTTCTATTTGTTTATTCAAACCCTATACTGGAGGCAGCAGAAATGGAAAAATATTATTGATTGAAAACAGAGATTTGCAAGATCCAGATTTTAACTCTGCCTTTACAATCAAGACATACACCAGTGAAAAAAATTGTGACGGAGGATAATTTGGAAACATACATCCATCATCTTGCGTCCAAATTCATTTGACAACTCTTATCAAAACATCATCATCACAGAACAAAACGCTTCTGCAATGAGGGTTGTTGGGGAGTTTATTAAAATTTTGAATAAATGAAAAATAATACCAGTTGATAACAAACGTTTACCTCAATGGAGGGGCAGTGGTTAATTGAACATTCTACCTTGCATCGACTTCTGTGGTATATTGACAGTTTTGCTCCCTGAAATCCGCCACTGCGCCAAGCGCTAAAACGTTATTCAAAAAATAAAATTTCAAAATATGAAAGATAAGTATGAAACTTCACACAATGCTATCATAGATTCTCAGGCTAATTTCTCTGTTATTTGGCTGGAATAAGAAAGCTGAATTGCGAGCAATAGATTTGGATTATAGAGGTTCATCAACAAGATCTTGTCTTGTCTCAGAAAAAAGTTTACAAACTAGTCATTTAAACCTCCTCACGCCTTATATTAATTCAAACGTTCTAAATTTAATTTCATTGATTTTGAAACCATTTACCAAAGTAATTGCTTACAATAACGAAATATTTTATCCAAATAAAATCACCATAACATGGATATAAATAAATTAAACCAGGCCTATTTGAATACCAATTACACCCTAAATAAAAATTTAATTTTTAAAGAAGAGCCCATATTAAATATCAATAAAGAAGCGAATTTTAAAAACGCTCTTCCGGAATTAAAGGAATGGGCTTTTATTACTGCCTGGAATCCTAACTCCACTGAACTTACAAAACAAGAGAATGAACAAAGAAATGCCTGTCTATTAGATGATATAAAATCCAGTGGATATATTTCACATTTTGGACGTGGAATTTCCAAGATGGTAAATGGTCCGAGGACTCCTATTTTATTGAAAATATCAGTAAAGAAGAAGCATTATTTTATGCATTAAAATATGGACAATGTGCATTTGTTTATGGCAAGGTAAACCAAATGTCAGAATTAATATGACAGCTCATGCAAATAAAATCTGGAAACTTTAAATTTAATGTGCGTCAATCAAAATTAATTCGTCAAACCAAATGCCTAATTGTGAAAGATTCCATTTCGGAATTCTGCGGATACAACTCATCGATTCTTTTTAAATTCCTTAAGAGATGATGTAATTTTTTATTACTCTCTACAATTCTGGTCCCATGAGTCAGACGCGGTTCATAAGCCCAGCCAATGATAAATTTTTTGATCTTCAACACTCTATCCCCGCCATTTATGGCGATTGTTACCTATGAATCCTCCGCATTAAAAATCAGAATCTTAGGAATCATCCTGAGTCCTGTAAGATATGAGTATGTCGGAATGATTCCAGGACTCAAATAATCCACCTAAACAAACTTGTCTGACAAGATACGCCATGCTCCGGAATATACTTTGTCGACCGAATGTTAAAATATCGTGGATTGTTTAGTATTAGATTTTGATATTTATACATGAGATGGAAATATTTATAAAACAAGCAGACATTATTCATTTATTCAAATTTATGGATTAAGAAATGGATTTAAGATTTTCAATAATATTGTTGGGTTCAAGTTTCCCATGGGAATTATGTTCCTCCAAAAGACCCAATATAGGGATGCAGTCTCTTTATATATAAAGTTAGCCCTTAAATCTAATGTGCTGATAATACCATCAGGTCGCAGGTCAAAATATTGGGAAATATGATGTGCAATTAGTTATCCGCATGGTGCCCGGTCCCGTGTGTATTCATATATAGAAGTAGGTTCAGCAAGACAAACTAGATAGGATATCTGGACCGTACAGCGTCTAAGCGAGGTCTGCAGATACAAGCTAAGGTTGGCTACATAACTGAGCAGCACAAGCAGCACTGCGTTCACCTTGTTGGATCTTTGC
>JADJNH010000002.1 GCA_016714365.1 Candidatus Vicinibacter affinis
ACCTGGTGCTCTGTTGCAGCCATTGCAGATGATTCTGGATTACATGCAGCAGCAAAGTGGCAGGAATAGATCTCCAACTTGGACAAATTCCACTTGAACGGATTTGAGCCAAGCAGACTCCTGCCTTGATTGATATGTCCACCAACGAGTCGAATGCTGGATCAAATGAGATGCACGAGCTGTTCACCACATCATTCTTGGAATCCAAACACAGGCAATCGCGACAGTTCTTTTGGGAACGCAGGAGAATGCTCGATGGCTGCAACCGCTGCAAAGCAGGCAATTGTCGAGGAAAGTATTCTTGAGGATCTGATGACGAGGAAACTGCGAAACTTGATGCAATACTGTCCGCCTGACAATTGGCCACCATGTTGCGAATATCGCCAGAAGAAACATTGTTTCCTGACTCCAACTTAGATCTTCAAGTTCAAATCGACAAACCAACCAGTCTTGAACGATACCTGACATGTCCAGAGCTGCAAGAGCGGGACTTGTGAAGGAGGCAGCGGAAACACGTCCAGCGAGATTATTGCTGAAGGTAACCAGCGACGCGGGATTGAACTGATCCATGATTGTTTCGAGCACGTCGCTCAAATTCTCCGCGTCATACAAAGAATTAGATCTGATATCCAAAGAACTCGTTCGCAAACAGTCTTCTCGTTCGATACTGGAAAGCTGGACACTTGGCTGCTGGCCAAGAACAGCACGTTACAGTTGCAAATTGAGGGACTCAGCACTGGCAAACTTGTAAATCGGTTAAGAGAAGCATCAACAGTTGGCAAGCCGAGCAAGGAAGGAGGAAATTCTGAAATTGAATTGTTCGCCGCCAGCAACGTCGATAGAAGATGCACGTTCTCGAATACGTTGGAGTTTTGTTTGTTATTGGACAGCAGCAGCTGAGGCAATCGAGTCAGGCTGCCAATCGACTTGGGCAGCTGGTTGTCGGAGAGAACAAGCCGAGTCACATTTCCATTCTTGTTGCAAGTCGCCACTCCACTGTGGAGCGGACCGATTGTTGAGAGCAAACATCTCCTCCAGCACCGCTTGTTTGTTGAGGCTGAGGGAGTTGCTGACAAACCCCGAGTTCATTCCATTCAACTGTTTTCGGCTCAACAGCATCGTTGGACGGCAAAGCGGCGCAAAGGGCCAAATTTCTCAGCAGTCGGCCGAGTTGGCTGGGAAAGAGACAGCGGGTCCAAATGCAGTTTGGTGCTCCACTAACAGTCGTCTCGCCTCGTCCATCCTCTCGACCCTCTGGAGCCATGAATGAACCAAATTCGAAGGAGAGCCGAAAAAACTCCTCCAAACTCGCCCCTTCCACTCCCTCTCTTCCGTCCTCGCCTCCCACCAACACTGCTGTCCGAATAGATCTGCCATTTGTGTGTTTGCCGCACTGAGCCACACTGGGTTTCTGTCCAAACTCTCAAATCCACGGTCATTCCTTTTCCAAAGTGTTGAGGACAGCAAACAGCATGCCGTCCTGTCCTTATTTCACCACTGCCTCACTTGCGTATCCTCAGTTTCCCCTTTGTTTTCCACGGCAGCAAAAGCAAAATTCCCTCCAATGAATCGGAACAGCGGCTTGCCAGCGCCAAGAGACGATGCCCCCACAGAAGCTGATCAAGACCCCGAGGATTTGGTGACAAGTCGTTGCAAGTTCTGGCAATAACTCGCAGCAGTCAGTTTGACCGAGTCTGGCATCCCAACTCCTTTCCAAACAACTCACTCGCTTCCGTCTTCCAATGTTTGGACATCAAACGAGTGTCTGGATAGCAACAGCAGTCCACACGACCTGTTTCTATCACTGCACTCTGGACTGGTCCACCGAATCCACCAATTCGTTCCAGTGTGAGTGTGTGTTTGAGTGAGTGTGTTTGTCGAGTTCAGACCACCATAACGAGGACCTGCTCTGCACTCGTGGAGACTGAGGCTGTTTGACCTCTCCAGTCTCTCTACCTCCACCACGAGAGGCGGATGGCAGATTGGGGGGCTGGACACAGAGAGTCAGTCATCTGCTTGGGGTCTCGATCCATGGTCTCTGTACTTTCTGTTTGCTCATCAAGAGATTGGCAGATTTGGACTTTACTTTTTTTTTCAGCTTCGATTTGGTTTCTCCCTTTCCTCTGGACGAAAATTGGCGAAAAACTTGCTGACTGTGGATTAGGAGAACAAACAAACAAACCAACAGAAACGACTCGTCGTGTCGATGCGGTGGATGAAAAGACTCATTGATTGTGCTCTGACCCACCAAGAATGATGAGGCTGGAATTGGATCTCACGAAGCGAAGGACTGAAGAGGCGACTACTTGGTGTGTGTGTTTTTATGACGAGGAGGAGAGGTCGAAACAGCTCTTTCTGGACCAAGCAGTTCCTACACCAGCAACGGGGTTGATTCGATCCCTCCCAGACTGGTTCACACAGACAGAGAAAGAGAGAAAACAAAGAATGACGAACAGGAGAGACGAAATCCGAATCTCGGCGTTGGGAATGAAATTGAACCTATTCGGCATAAACACGAACGAGGTTTGTGGACCACTGATTCACCGAAACTGCCTCTGCCGATTCCTCAGCGAGTCTCCATTGGTCTTGTCTTCAGCAAACGAGTTGGATCTGCCACAATCGAGGCATTATCCCAATCCAGAGAACTGACCACCACGAATGAGAACTGAATGGAGAAAGAAATCAAGGAGGAGCAGGTCAGAGCATGAGCTCGCTCCATCCTCCACTGTCTCCGCCTCTTTGAGGAGCATTCTTTGGGGCGGATTACTGCACTATTTGGCACTGGACGATACAGAGATGGAGTTCTCCTTGTGGAATGGAGCTGCCTCCACCCATTTGGAGACCTCACAATAATAGACTCCACCAACACGATGTTTGATTGGGGCGGCCAACGAAAGGGATTATTGTCCCTCAATTTATTTCATTCGTTGCTATTCCAATTCGGACAGAGCCTCATTTCCCCATTCCTGCACGCCTCCATGATTTGGGTGGGCAATCAAAGCCAATTCGATGAGCTGTTTGAAACCCATTGCCAGAGCCTGACGTTTGTTGTCTGCAATCCACCAAGAAAGCATCAGCTACTCACCAAACCAAGGCCAACACCACAATGAAATTACCACTGTTGACAGACAAGTTCCAAGCAGCTCCACAAGCCTACTCCATCACACCAGCTGATTGCATGTGAACCTCAAACACTCGTTTCAGCAACACCAAGAATCCCTGTTTGGCCATCTCCTCCTGGTTGGCAGCTAGTCATCAATCACCACCCATCATCAGCTCACACCATCTCTCTCCTCCACCTCATTCCACTCACAACTAACAACACACACCAACCACACTCCATCTCACTCATCCATCCTCACCATTTGCAGCCAAGTTCCTAGCAGCTCCACAAGCATACTCCATCACACCAGCTGATTGCATGTGAACCTCAAACACTCGTTTCAGCAACACCAAGAATCCCTGTTTGGCCATCTCCTCCTTGATGGCATCTAGTCACAACAACTCTCTCCTACTCATCCCACAACCACCCACCTCAGCGCGACCCTAGCCTTCCTTTCCTGGTTGGCACTAGTCACATCACCACCCATCATCAGCTCCCTCTCCCTCCACCTCATTCCTCACAACTAACAACACACACCCACCACACTCCATCTCACTCATCCATCCTCACCATTTCAAAGCCAAGTTCGCAGCAGCTCCACAAGCATTCTCCATCACACCAGCTGATTGCATGTGAACCTCAAACACTCGTTTCAGCAACACCAAGAATCCCTGTTTGGCCATCTCCTCCTTGTTGGCAGCTAGTCATCAATCACCACCCATCATCAGCTCACACCATCTCTCTCCTCCACCTCATTCCACTCACAACTAACAACACACACCAAACACACTCCATCTCACTCATCCATACTCACCATTTCCAGCCAAGCTCCTAGCAGCTCCACAAGCATACTCCATCACACCAGCTGATTGCATGTGAACCTCAAACACTCGTTTCAGCAACACCAAGAATCCCTGTTTGGCCATCTCCTTCTTGTTGGCAGCTGCTCAAGGTTAGCAAACATCCAAACGAGCCAATTCAAGAGCCAACTTACCAAGCCAGCAAAAATACATGGTAAAGGCCAACGCTCCACTCAAGAGTCGTTCATCCTTGCCAATTCCATCATTCACCACTTGCAGAAGTCGCTTCAACACCTTGGCGTGTTCAGAGGAAGCCACTGTTTGCAGCTCGTTCCGTGTATTCCTCCTTCCATTTCGGATACTTTCTCGCCAAGGCCAAACACGAGTCAGACCAATTGTCTGAGCCTCTCAAAAGGGCTGATGAGGCCAGCTGATAGTCATCCAAGAATCGTGGTCCTTTGAGCTCAATCTGGGAACTGGCTGGCTGGTTTGGTGGCGAGACTGCAAGGAAAGAACAATTAGACCACAAAAGAAACAATCCAACACAAACCAACTCGCCTTGCTGTTCCAGCTTGTCGAATCTTCTCCTCCAATTCGGCTTGTCTCTTCGATTGACGTCGGAAAGCATCAAAGCCGCTTGACGTCGGAAAGCATCAAATTCCTGTTGGAGTTTTTCGATTTGTTTCTTCCTTTCCGCCTCAGCCGAAGAGTCAGAGCTGGAACTGTTCCTCATCTGTCCCCAAAAGAGTAGACCCCTCAATCAACACATTTCACACTCTCTCACGCCATTCCGTCGCTACCGGCTCATTGTTTGGCGGCGCTGCTTCTGTGATATCGCCGTCTTTCAGTCCCTCCACACCCAAACTCCTCTTTCTCCCTCCTCTCATTACCTTGAATTCTGACAGCCTCCTTTCGTTCTGCCGTGTTCCCCTCTCTGTTTAGTCATCCCTCCTCTCTCCTCTCCTCGTTCAATAGCTCACCTCCAGCTGGAGGAGGAGGAGCAAGGACAAAGTAAGTCTTTCTGTGTTCAAGAGGCTTAAAAGGGTCCAAACTCTGCTCGATCATAAGCTTGGACAAGAAGAAGAGACAACTAACCAAACCTCACCTCAATGAACTCTATCGTTCCAGATTGGTCAATGGAGTCAAGCAGCTGTTGAGAGGGCTTCTCTTCCAACACCACCAACTGCCACGCCTTGCAAGGCTTTATCTCCTCTTCTCTTTGCTTCCACACCGCCTCACTCAAAGCGCCGAGAGTGGAGTCGTTCGGCAGAGACACGATGACCTTTTGCCCCGCCACCTTGCTCCCCAAGTACAGCGCGTAAGCCACTGACACTGAGGACATGGCTTTAGTTGCCTCAAGTAGACACAGTCAACGAAGTTTTTGTGGGGCTTATTTGGCAATCCGGGACTATTTGGCAATCCTAGAGTTTCTGACTTTACTTTTTTTCTGTCTCTTTGGTGCTCAAGACAGCTCAACAAGGATCAGCAAACGGTCTGTGTCAAGACCCAGCTCGACCTGTGGGGACGACTCTCTGTTTGCGAATCATCCTCTCTTTGTGAGCTGATGGTGAGAGAGAGGATAGTGGGGGCTCAGCTTGCTCGGGGTGTTACTCCCCACTCCTTGGCGTCGACCTCGTCTTGTCGGCGAACAGAGACTCGATTAGGACTCAGCCAAACTGAAGGGACTGCTGCTGCTGATTGATGCATGAGAATGGCTTGTTCTTAACAATGGAATGGCATCTTTGCAAACTTGGTGGTGGTCTCCCCAAGTCTTGGCTGCTCTTGAGGACGCTGAAAGAGACCGCAGTGGTGTTGCTTGGACAGTCAGACGACAGTGGACATATCAAGGTGGACACTCAGCTTTTTCAATTCAATTCGATTGGAGATAGTTGGCGGCCAAACGGGAGAGCGTGAGAAGCCTCTCCTATGGTCCTCCTTCCGTGGCTGCAGCTGCTCGATGCCGCAATTGGCCGAACAGAACCGACAGAGGACACGAAAGATCTCCATGCGATAAAGGAGGAATTGGTGTCATCATCAGCTGCTGCTGCTGCAAATGACCCCTGCATGAACACTCTAGTTCGTGCTCTTCCCGGTCGTGAGGACTGTCGTTTCGATGACGCCATTGCGCGGATTTATGCACTGCACAGAGGTGCACGTGGTGGATTACGAGGCAGACTGCATGTTCGTTCATCAGCCGAAGCGAGAAGGCTCCTCCGAAGCACAAAATGGGCGTGTCTGTTGACGCTTACGCCATGCTGGGAAACCTGTTCAGTCGTGGGATCGGAGTGTCCAAATTCTCAAGCAGAGAATGGAGAGTATTGGGAGTTGGCAGCCAGTCATCAGTCTTGGTTTGTGTGCTATCAGGAGGGGACTCTTGGAAAACCCAGAGATCTCGTCCTCTTGATGTCAGCGATGAAGTCTAATGCGAATTGGTGATGTTGCATCAGCCAAGCGGTGGTTCAAGGCGTTCCGTCGGTTTGGGTGTTTACCAGCAGCCAATATCAAAGAGGAGAGAAAAGGTGCAGGAGGGCTGCTGCAAGTTATGACATGGAGAGGCTGCTCTTTCTCCACGACAAAGTGTGGAAACGAACACACACCGCATGTCGGTTGAAGAACTGGAACGACTAACTCCATATGTCGAGAGGCTCTCATTCGGGGGGAAAGCCATTGCGACCGAAATTGTCGAATGTGTCCTCAGCCGAGTTGCTGAATGGAATGCAACGTGGCGTGTCGAGCTGGCCATGTTTGATGGCGTACTCTCATCTGAGGATCCACTTGGTTCGAATGGTCTGGACAGAAAGTTTGCGCCAAACTCTCTCCCTCCACAGCAGAAATTGTCCTTTGCGGTTCCCCGTGAGTGGTGGTGTGGCCTACGCTGAGCGATTGACGCGAGACTATCCTAATGATTTTCGAGTGTGGCGCATTTGGGGCGCGATGTGTTGCTTTGACGCTCGCTGTGACGATGATGCAGGAGATAGCAAAATTGAAGGCCACGCCACACAATGGTGTCGGCCGCGTTTCAGCCTCGTGTTTGATGACATTGTGGATCCGCACACATTGGTCATTAACCGATGATTTGGCGGCTTTGGCAAGAGCTGCTGAAAGCCAGATGACTCTTTGCTGCTGAGTCTGCGACCAAAGACGAACACCGATGTTTGGGACGAGCGTACTTTACGATGGCATCATGCTATCTGGAGGTCACTTGTGGATTTCGATCGTATTCGTTTCTGGTTTGAAGCGGGAGAGAGAGAAACCTCCCCCAGCTCTTGCAAACTGAAGCTGGTTTTCCAAGGAGAGCATTCCTTCTGGCGGTCTTGGAGGCTCGGAATCTCATGCGAAAAGAAACCTGTCAAGAATGAGCCTCTGTCTGTGCGTCATGGAGGAGAGGTGCTGAATGGACCGAAGCGGCCGTTGATTCTTCGGTCTTCGGCTCATCCGATTGTCGGAGAGATCAGGAGGAACGAACTCCATGGGCAACGGCGTTCAGTGGTCAGCATGTCTCCATGGCTCCTGCTCTATCTGCCTCCCCAGCGCTCGCCTCAGACCTTGTGCCGATTTCTCCAGAAGAAGAATGGTTGTTGGAATGCGTCGTGTTGTCAGTTCCGATCGCTGAGGGATTTCAGGTTCTTATCAAAGACTCGTTCCGCGACTGCCTTCGATTGTCCCTCCATAATGTCTCCGTGGAGGCGCTTCGACCTGGCGGAACTGTCTTAAGACGGTGGAGTTTTGGCTCGGTGGAGAGTTCTTTATTGAGCGACTGAGAAGAATGGCTTTCAAGCAATTGGCCATTCTTTCGATGGTTGCATGGCCCTTCTGCTCTGCTGTTGCCTTTCAGCAAAGAATCTAAGCTGGTAAGTCGGAAGAAGAGGAGTGTAGTCGACAAGGCGTTCAATTTCTCACACAGAGAGAGATTAGCAAACGAGAAGCCGCTGTCATTCAAGACGGTCCACATTCGATTCTGAGGACCCGCCAAGAGGAACGACATCCGATTAACGCGGGGGGCTGTGCGGATTGCTGATGATCGATTTGGTGCCGATTTGCGACCATGGAGGGGACTCTTAGAATTTCAAGCTCACAAGGAAACTCATGTCCCAAATCACTCTTAGGGCATTCTGGGACAGGTTTGCTCTCACATCCGCAGTATTGGCGCTGGCTTCAAATGCTCATGTGTCTCCAGATTCGCAGATTTCTGCTCTGGATCGAACAGCACGTTTGTTCGGGTGATGCATTTCTTGTTCCAGCGCAGAGAAGGCGGCTTGACAGGGCCGTGGGGTTCATCGAGAGTGGCTTTTGCATCACTCGTGAGTCTGGAGCTGTTTTGTGAAGATTGCTGGTTAGGAAAGCGTTTTCACATTCAACAGCTGGGATTTTGGCTGGCCCAAGAGTCGACCAGTTCCTACGTTCTGGATTGTCATTCGGACGCTCACACGTGTCGCATCATCAACACGGTGGTGGCAGACAGTTCGGTGCAGTGTCCTTGGGACCTCACCAAGCAGTTTTCGCGCTATGTGACCAAACTGCCGCATGTTAGCGCCAGCTTTGGATGAGGAGCCACCATTGTTGGAACTGTGCATTACTGATATGAAGGATCCTCGATTCGACCCCAAGGATTACACCGAGTACGAGATTGTATTGGTGAGAAACCGCAAGAACTACGTCAACGCGTATTTGGGCAATGAGCCAACTTGCGTTCAAGACACTCCTTCACGCGGCACCAACGCAGGTCACTGGCTACGAACCTGCGATTATTCGTGTCTGCAGGCTCAGCCAAAGGACTGGCAGCAGCTGACGGTGAACTACGCCGCGCCGCAACAATTGGCTCTGAATTGTGTTGATATGTTTTGGAAAGGCGCCGAGACTTTGGACGGACAAACCGCCTTCTGTGGGTTTCTCTTCCTCTACAATCTCCTGACGGGCACGATCAAGTGCAAGATTGCGATGCAGGACGACTCGCAAACTGTGGCTGCATTTGTTGGCCGATCTGGTGTGTCGTCGGTGCTGAGCATTCTCTTTCACAATCCGCATTTGCGTGAAATGGTGTCCAAGTTCAAGGATACACGCAAGATGAAGTTGCAGACGATCAATGGCTGGACAGACGAGAACGAGGCGTCGTCGCCACTGGATGAACTGTTTTCGACTTTGCTGCCAATTCTGCGGTCTGAGAGTGAGTGTTTGTTATTGTTTTTACCTTTTGGTTTGGTGGATTGGTTTGATTGAGTGTGCGGAATGATAGTGAACTCTCTCTATACACGCCTTTGCCAGATTATCCGCGACCACTGAAGCCGTTGCAGCACCTCAAAGTGAAGCCAATGGCAGAGCTCAGTGATTTTGGCTCTTCGCAGCGATGCATTGTGACACAGAATGATGCTCTGGCCATTTCGGCGGCAAACCTGAAAGCGTTTGATGTCTTTGAATCTGGAGTCGATCGTAGTGAATCTGGGTAAGGAGATTGAAGCATATGTGGTGTGAGGTTCTGTGATTCTAATACTGCAAACAGATCGCAAGAGCAAGAACATGGCGCTGCTTTCCGGACATTTGACATTTGACGTATCGCATCATCCTCAGGCGCAAAGAGAGGTGGCGAAATCGATGATTTCTCGACTCGAATTGGACATGAAGACGTTTGCCGATCGAGAAAACACGGCTTCGGAGCCGCGATTGTGCTTCTTGCTCGACTCAGATTGCGAGGAGTTGGTGACGGATCCGATGGGTGCCAAGATGGCGGAGGCTGAGAAGACCCTCAAGGCCATTGTGGACAGTTTGTTTGTTGCAGCTGCGAAATGAAGACAGCAAGTACGTTGGAGCCGCCATTCCGCAGATAATCGGCATCGCCAATCAGGTTCCGCTGCCAGCACTGGCACCGACAGCGGCTGCTGATGAGGAGAAAGACAAACTGGGTCGACTGGTGAGGCGCTATTCGGGACAAGAGGCCAACTTGTGGCTGGAGTTTTTGGTGGCGTCATTTCTATCGTCGAAAGTGGTGCGTGACCTGAAGAATGTGAATCCATTTTTAGCCGAGGAGGACATTGACCGCATGATGCGAATCGTGGAAGCGATGATTCTACACGCGAATCGCATCGCGCATATCAACCGATGTTTGAATGACGCGCGCGACTTGCAGCAATTGTTTCATGACATTCAGCCAGCCGAGTGACAAGTTGCCTGATGCAAACCCGCAGCTGCAGCGCCAAGTGAGTGTATCCGAGAGCGACTCAGCATTGCGCGCAGGGTTGATGCAGAAGGGCGAATCGCTGGCGCGCAATCTAACCACGGAGCGCCATTTCATCTCCAAAGTGGAGGTAGTACCAGAGCCCGATGTGCCTGAAATCGGGGCTGTGACCCCTGAGGCGAAAATGAAAAAGGAAATGATGGTGTACGATCCACGCTTCCTCGTGTTCGAGTTTACGTGGTCTATCGTGTTGCGCAAGATGCAGGTCGCGTTGGTGAACGAGTTTATGAGCAATTTCAAACACGGCAAATCGTTGGTGAAACAAATGATCATGGGACAAGGAAAGACGACAGTGGTGGGTCCTCTTCTGACACTGATGTTGGGAACTGGCGAGTATGTGGTGACTCAGGTCGGAGTTTTCTCGCTCGGTTTTGCGATCCACGTTTTCGTCCATTGTCCACAAGCGTATCTTTACCTTGAGTTTTGACCGTGCAACCAAGGTTAACGAGGGTCTGTACAAGAAGCTGCAAAATTCGATCAAGACCAAAGGAGTGGTCATCACCACACCTACGGCCATCAAATCCATCCTCCTGCGTTATCTGGAGGCACTGTACGTGTTGGAAGACGAAAGTCGTCAACGACCGGCCACAATTCGTTCGGATGTGCAGCAATTGAGTCGTATTTTGCAGCTGCTGCGTGATGGGTGTCTGATCATGGATGAGGTGGACTTGATTCTGCATCCGCTCAAGAGCGAGCTCAACTTCCCGATCGGCGCCAAGCACGATTTGGACTTTAGTCCGCTGAGGTGGAAATTGCCGATCCATTTGCTGGACGCCATCTTTTATGCTGAGCGGGGACGCATGTCGGTGGGCTTCAAAGAGAGCTCTCGTGCCGAGTCAATTTTGACGAAACTGCGGAAAGTCATTGACCGTGGTTATGAGCTGCGAGCTCTGCAACGCAATCCACACATTGTGCTGCTGAACCCCGACTTTTATCACAGCGACCTCAAGGCTATCATGATGGAGTGGGCTTTGGAGTCGCAGCACTTTACTGGCGTGGGCGAGGACGAAATCCGCAAGTACGTGTTGGAGGGTCCTCAATCCGATCAGAATCTGGCGGAGAAGGTTGAGTGGCGGGTGAGCCGAACGCATATTAAGCTGCTCAATTTGTGCCGCGACTGGTTGCGATCGTTTCTTGCCGCATTGTCTGCAGAAGATTGACCGCGTGACGTTTGGGTTGTTGTCGAAGGAGGACTATGAGCGTGCTCTGGCGGCCGACCCTCACATGCCGCGAACTCGTGCCAAGTTGGGAATTCCTTTTGTGGGCAAAGACGTGCCCTCGCGTTCATCCGAGTTTGCTCATCCGGATATTATCATTGGACTCACTATCCTTGGGTACCGATACGAAGGACTGCGTTGGACCGATTTCGTGGACATTATCGAGAGTTTGCGAGCCACGTTGACCAAGGAAACGGGACCGTTCAACGAGCGCAAGTCGTCGAGACTCTACAACCGCTGGGTGAAGGAGGCAGGAGGGCGTATCCGAGGCGCGCCAAAGTACGTGGTCGACGAGAAGGACGAGGATAAGAATGCAAACGATCTGGCGGATGCTGTGGTGTCTGGCGAAGGACCCAAGACGCCGCGACTCCAGCTGGACTCTGATGACAAGGCGAAGAAAGGAGAGGCAGGGCGGAAAAGAGACGGAAGAGTGGAGGTGGTGTCTTTGAGGCTCCTCAAGCGGTCGAATGAGGAACAGATGAACCAACTATTCAATCTGCTCCGCAAACTTCCCGATATTATCCACTGGTATCTGTTGGAGATGATTTTCCCTTTGTACATGCGACATCAGAATATCAAGTTAAGTGTCTGCGGCCAAGAGCTTGGAGGCGAGATACTGTTCCGCCGACGCATGGGCTTCAGTGGACCTTCTGCCAGTGGAGCTGGGTCGCTGTGGCTACGAAAAGGGGTCAGACGGCTTGATGATTCATTACATGACCGATCCCCTCATTGTGTCTCAAGCGGTGATGTCTCTGTTGATCAAGATTGCTACCCACCATCCGCGCATTCACGCGCTAATTGACACTGGAGCGTTGATTACCGGAATGTCGAATCTGGACGTGGCTAGATTCCTCTTAGCCTATGGCTTACCATGGGCTGACGGTGTTGTATTCCTGGACGAATTCGATCGGAAAATGATTTTGGTGCGTGCCACTGGACGCGTAGTGAAATTGGCACAGTGCGGTATCAGTGTGAAACGGCGCTTTGCCTTTTACGACCAAGTCCACACCACAGGAATGGATATCCAACACGTGCTGAACGCCAAGGCTGTGTTGACGCTGGGCAAGGATATGACTTTCAGGGACTATGCACAGGGAGCGTTCCGTATGCGAGGCATTGGACGCGGACAGACCATTCACTTGTTTGTGATTCCCGAGGTTGATCGTCTCATCGACCGTGAATTGCTGGCTGCCAAGATGCCGCCAAGCGACTGGAGGAGATTACGGCGCGGCTAATCATCAACAGCATGGAGAGTGAACGCGTGCAATACAACACGTTGTGTTTGCAAAATGTTGCCAATACTTGGCGAAAGAACGGGTATGCGGCGTTGGTGCATACGTTTGACAAGTTTTTAGAAGACGGCGCCAGCAAGGAGCCTTTCTTGCGTCGCAGTCTGGACCTGTTCAAGGAGCCGATCGACTCGTCTCTCGAGGCTGGAGTCCCCAAGCCGCGACTGTTCAGTGAGACGATTCGGAGCCGCGCACAGAAGAACAGTGAATTTGTGGACGGCACTGGCGAGCTCATCGTAAAGCAAGTGTTGAATGCCGTGGTGGGTTTGACAGAAGAGGCCACTGCGGAGGAGGAGGTGGTGTACAATGCAGAAATGGTGCAGGAGCAAGAGGAGGAGAAGGAGCAGCAGCAGGAGCAAGAGATTGAGATTGAAAAATATGTGGATTTGGCATACAGCCGCGAGAACGAGGAGCCAACACCTTGGCCATTCGCCTCTCTGCGTGCATTGGAAGGCGCCTCTCAGCCAAAGAGTTTCACTTGTACAAGCGCAAACCGTTGGCTTTTGCCGACTACCTCTATGTGTCTAACAATTACTTTGATCGCCGCTGGTCAGGTGCTCGCCGCATCAAGAATGTCGTGGTGTCTCTGGAGTGGATTCCATCTTTGGCCGGCTTGATTGGCCGCGAGATGGAGGCGAGGCAACTCACGGAGAAGCAAGAGGTGGCATTGAACAAGGCCTTTTTGTTGTTCGACGCGAACAATAGCGGCGACATTAGCGAAGATGAAATGGTGCAGATCATTCGTGCTGCCGTGGACTTCAAGCCCGACAATGACCAGTTGAAGGAGATGATGGACAAATTCCGCTCCAACGACACCAAGCGAATCGAGTACAAGGAGTTCCGCAAATTTCTGCTGAGTGGAGAGTACCGCCACGAGGAGTCGGGCCGCTTTACCACGGCCGTGTCGTTGGCGGAGGCTGAGACCATTCGGCGCATCATGCACATTCGACTCGAAAAGTCGATTATTGATCATGCTGACACCTCGATAGCCTTGCGTTGTGTGCCGGCAGGGAACTCGGTGCTGGACGCCTCGCTGGGGTTTGTGGAGCCGGCCGCATATCAGCGAGATGTGGCACACCAAAGTTTGCGATTCTTGGACTGTGACATGTTCTACAAGGATAATCAAATCAACGTGCTGGTGCGAGCTCTGCAAGGAAGCACGCCGAGGGACCGCATTGTAAGTATTTTCTTTGTTGTGTGTCTTGTGAGGAGGACAAGCTGAGCGTTTGATGGGACACAGAATTTCTTTGAGCAAATCATTGGATGCCGACGCCGCATGGCCCGCAAGTGGGAAGAAACGCCACTGGCCAAATTCTTCTCGGTGGCTGACGAATTCACAATGCTGAAGCAACGAGCTCATGCTGCTCGTATGCGAATGTCAATTGCTGGCCGTGGACTCATGTCGTATGTTTGACTATTCTCGAACTGGCCTCTTGGCCCCCGCGAACGTGTTTGGAGCATCTGAGTGGCTGGAGCTGCCAGTGAGTGCTCTGGATGTGATTGACATGATTCGAATTGCCGATTCGGATCGTGACGGGTAGGTGTTGTTTCATTCTTTTCATTTTGTGTGTGTCTGCTGCTCTGTTGACCATCGACCGACTGAAACACACCCGCGTTCCTAGGAATCTCAACTATCGTGAGTTCTTGGAGATTGTCCGCGACCCTGACGCCAAATTGGAAGATGTGGACGACAGCAACTCGGGAGGTGGAATGGTGAGTGGCTCTCGTGCGACTTGATCAAAAAGAGAGAAGAAGAAAACTCATTTCGTTGAATCCACTTTCACAGCCCAAGTTTGCTTCCAACACTGACGGACTCGCTAGTCCTGCGCTGGCCCCACAGGAATCCCCAGAGTTGCTCAGCGAAGAGAGCAAGGACAAGATGAACAAGGCCTCGTTCACGCGCATCAAGCCCAAGGGTGAAGAAGAGTTGCGCCTGCTCCTGGAGCAGCAGCTGGCGGAAGAGAGACGCGTCGAAGAGGACGACCTCAAACAAACTGCTGCTGAAGAGGAGCGCATTAAGAGCGAAATTGATCGCGAGGAGGAAATGAAGGATCTGATGCAAGAAGGCGGACCTAATCCTCGTATTCATCCCGACTCAATCCGCTACAACTTTACTACGGGTCGACGACCACGGGGCATGACAACTCGAGGCGACCTGGCCTACCAATCGGAGGGAGATGCTAGTTATCTCAAGGTGTACAAGGGCAGCATGCTATTCCTGCCGCTGCAATTCAGTCCCAATGGTTCAGGCAAGAAGCTCAATCAGTACACCGTAACGATGGAAATTCAACTGCTGGAGCCGGCGCCTTCTGCCGCCGCTTCCTCGTCTTCTGCAGTCGCATCGTCTCCAGTGCTGGGCAGTGCCTCGCTCAGTCCTTCGCTTCGAGGGTTGGATGAACGCGGCATTTTCGACCGACGAACCACCAGCGGAGTTCCGGCAGCTGCCACTGCCTCGGCCTCCCCTTCAACCAGCAAGATTGCACTGCTGCAAACAGCGCGCTACAACGAGGACGCAGCAGAGATCTACATGCAAAATGGTCTAGTGGACAGGCAAATCCTCATGGTGTCCCTCAATCATACACATGCAAGAAGCGGCCTTGGGGACCTGGCAAACGCAAACAAAAGAGCCGGTAGAATATGCAGGTGACTAAGAGCAGCCACTTGGACGACATGGCCAGCTCATTGGCAGTGAGCTTACAAGTCGAGTTGCCATGGCCTGTTACCAGCATCGATTTGTCGTTTTCCCACATTGGGCAGAACAATGAGCAATGGGCGACCTTCGATGATCTTGACGAATAAATCAATTTGACCGACTTTCGGGGGGAGAGAGAGACAGGCCGAAACAATGAGTTGCACATGGAAATTGGGTTGTCCAGCTGCACTCCTTTCAACGATTGGCTGGCCTCTAAACGAAGAACAGTTCCATCCAAGGAGCTCTGAAGATTCTCAGACTCCTCAAGGTCAGCAGACCTTTTCAAAATGCATGCGGCACACAAACTGGGAGGAGCAGTCAGTAATATTCCCAACGATTGACCAACAAGAATCACCTCGGGGCAGTTTGTTGATTGGCAGATGCTTTAGAAATCCACCCCCCAAAAGGCGAGGTTCTCGCCACAGAGATTGGCCTCACCAATGTCGACGACATAATAGGAATGGGAAATCGTGACGGAATGCTCGGCGATACTGGTCGAATGCGTCCGAATTCAATGCTTGCTCTGGCTTTTGAACACCAAATTTGCTGTGGAGGACCGAGACTCGCTACTGACACCCGCCTGCTCATCGATCCTGCAATAAAAAACACATGACCCTCACTCTGCTGCAGATCCGACTTGAGAACTTGCACATTTGCCACGACGTGAAAAAGAAGCGGAACTAGACGCCTCACCCAGCAAAATAATGCTGAAAAGAGATTGTAAGTCCTCCTCCCATTGGAACCACATGACGGGCAAAGAGCAGTTCCAATCGAGAAACCAGTTTTGGCGGGGATGATATGACATGAGAGATGGAAGAGACTTTGCCACGCCAAGGTATTTACTCGTCGAGTCTCCTCCATCACACACCGCACCTCCTAGCGAATACGATACTGAGCCACACTCACTTCTGTTTTGATTTGCTGAGGAAAGCAGCCCCTGTGCGTGCCTTTGGTCGAGACTGGCTGACATGAGGTGGCTTGCGATCCAAATTGCCTTGCAGAAACTTCTCCTGCCAAAGAAAATGCCGTACAATGGGCCAACAGAAGATCGCCTCCAAAAGTACTCATAATCACTCAGCCACCCAACTGTGACGAACAACTGTCAAGTCTATCACATTTATCCACAGGAAAATCATCAACACAACCCTCTCTCCAATGTCCCCCACTCATGCTCTCGTTCCTCAGGAACCAAACGCCCAATCCACTTGGACGACATGTACTTCTGGCCAGCAACTTGATTATGCCACAACAATATGTACAAACTCTCCTCTCTTGTCCACTTCTTCCAACAAGTACAACGGAAGAAGAGATGATTTCAGGCATTCAGTGACACACACACCTTCCAAAGCCGTCCATCCTCGTGCCTCGTTGCCCAAATTGGCGAAACCTCGAATGGACTCAAATCCACCCAAAAGCAGCTTGACAGCCACATCGAGGTGATGGCACTTGGCCAGAAACACCGTTTTTGTTTGGTTGTACTTTTGGAGGCAAGCGGGCAAAGGATCCAGCTCCTCTGGCTGAGTGGTCTTCAGAGCATGTACCATCGTTTGGAACACACAAGCGAATACAGAGAGAGAGAATGAATAATTGAATCTGCTGGTTCAGCTAAACTCTGCTCCAAACTCACCAACATTGATCCTGGTCCACTGAATGGCCTCTTCTTTGAGCATGGAGTGAAGAGAAGCCTCAAATTCCTCCATGCCCTCGACTGCAGTTTGCCATTCAGCTCCTCCTCAACCTCCACACACAAACACACCAACCAAAGACTCGAATCACCTCTCACTGTTTCTCCACATTGGAACCACTCACTCGATCGATAAACCAGACATTATTCTCCTCCCTTGAGCCTCTTCCACCCTTTCCATTCTGTCGAGTTTGAGCGCGATAGAGAGCTCCTTCAGTTGACTGAAAAGACCAAACAGACTCTTCAAAACCTTGCCTCTCTTTTACCCCGCCTTGAGAGTCTCCATTATTCTCTCCAACAACTCCACCCTTCCATCGTCCTTTTCTTCCAAACTAACCCGAAAGGAGCTGAACCTCGATGAGAACGAAAGGCCGTTTGCTTTCTGCTGCCAACCATGAACCTCGTCCTCAAACACAATCTGAAACCCCTCATCCAGAAACTGGGGTCGAAAGCCATTGGTTCTGGCGTCCTTTCCTCCAACTATACGTGCCAACACAAACAGAGGCTGCTGGAATTTGGCAGGCACCAACTCCACTTTTTTCCAGAAATTTTGTGGATGGAACACTGAGGTCGAAAAAAAATATCGCCGACACCGAAAAAAAACCACCGACGTCACCTTGCCGCCACTCTGCCTCCCATCGCCACTCCATGAGTCAGGAGAGGAAGAAGATTGAGGTGCGGATCGATGGGGCCGATGATCCTGAGAGCAAGCTGAAGGCCGAGCTGGGTCGATTGAGTGAAGACGAAAGCAAAGAGGCCTTGCAGTTGGAAGTGAACGCGGAAACTGCGGCGGAATCGATCAAGTGGATAGGATCGCGAAAGCCCTTGTTCGGCTCAGCAAGCCACATTGGAGACTGGTGCTGTGGATTGGGTCCAATGGTTTGGAGAGTGTTCCTGAATCAGTTTGGGAGCTCGCAAACTTGGAGGAGCTTCGACTCGACAACAACAAACTCAAGACCCTTTCTCCTGCAATCGCCAAACTCACCAAGCTGAGGAGGCTCTGGATTGGAAGGAATCCATTTGAGGGCTTTCCGGAAGCTGTGTGCAAGCTGGAGCAATTGGAGGTTTTGTTTGCAAATGGCTGCCAATTGAGTGTTCTTCCTTCCTCCTTCGCCTCTCTTCGCAATCTGCTGGAACTCGATCTTGGTGACAACGCCTTTGAGCAGTTTCCTGAAGTGATCTGCGAGTTGAGGAGCCTGAGGAAGCTGTTGCTGAATGGCAACAAGCTGTCGTCTCTTCCTCAATCGTTTGCCAATCTTCGAGAGCTGAGAGAGCTCAATATTTCCGAACAACCGCTTCAAGGAGTTTCCTCAAGTGGTGTGCGAGCTGCCGAATCTGGAGAGCTCTACATGGGACAACCAATTGATCGAGCTGCCTCTGGCCATCACCAAGCTTGTTGGCTTGAAATTCCTGGATGTAAGTCGAAACTCGTTCACCAGCTTTCCTCTGTTTCTTGGCGATTTGCCTCAGCTTTCAGCCTTCTCTCATCATGGTTGGTTTGATCTGCTCGTTTCCATTTCTCTTTCTCTTGCTCACAATTTGTGCAGGCAATCCTCCTCAGGGTCCCCAACTGGCCTCTCAGATGCCGATTTGCTCCGCTTCCTCCAACAGCGTCGAGAGATTGCTCGACTGTCTGCCATCATTGGAGGAGGCTTCTGCTGCGAGGAGTCGAACGCGTGGACTCGATTTCTGGTTCGAGGACTGTACGATCCTCGACTGTTCATCTTCATTTTCGACTTTGCCTTTGACTTGTCCATTTTCGAGTCTGGTCGAAAGAAAGCCCGATTGGAGGAGGCCGATTGAGGCCATGACTGACTGATCGATTTGAGCAGTTTGGCGATCAATAAACGAGATCCACTGCAGAGACAGAGATTGGTTGGTGTGAGGTGTTGGCCAATTGGAGGTGGAGTGAGCAGTCGAGGGCTCTGTTTTTCCAAATTGCTGTCAAACAAACCAAAACACAAAAATGAGATCCTCAGAACCATGGGATACAATGGCCACCTCTATCGATCGTTGCCGAAGAGTGCGGAGAAGCACTGGGTCCTCAAGGTTGCTCCCATTCTGCGAGCATTTGCTATTGCAGACGAGGTAAGTAAAACTGTCTCTTTCATCTCTCTCTTCACTGTGGTGCACACTGCTCTACATCGACCAATCCGTGGCGGTCGGAGGAACAACAAGAAGGCTCTCAACTCGCTCATCAACCGAATCAACCGGATTGGCCAGCCCCAAGACCTGAACGACGCAAAAGAAGTTCCAATCCGAGTTGAAGAGCCAATTATCCGCCCAGTCGACGATCCACAAGTGGCGGATGAGAAGAAGCAAGAACGGCCCGACGCAGACCGCGACGAGGAAAAGGAACCCAGGCTGAGTAAGAAGGCGATAGTTCGAATTGTTGCGCTCACGAGTCAGGGACATGTGAAGCGGGCTGTGAGTGTGGTTGAAAACCGCGACTCGCAGCCGTTTGACCGTGATGTCTCAGCTGAACTGCAGCAGCTTTTTCCTCGTGTCAAGAAGCAGTTTGAGGAAAGGGACGACGACTTCAAGGCAGCGCCAGTGACGGTGGACCCAAAAATTCTCTACCAGATCATCCGTGAATCCTGCACCGGCGCTTCCCCTGGACCATCTGGATGGACACCTGAGCTTCTGCTGCCCTTGGCTGAGGACAAGAAAACGTGTGGGGACTTGTGCAACCTGTTCCTACACATCATCCAAAAGGACGTCTCGAATGTCGTGAGATCGCTTCTCACGGCTTGCCGCCTCATTCCCATTCCCAAGAAAGACGGGACCATTCGACCCATCGCAATCCCGGAAGTCTTCTTCAAGATAGCAGGAAAGTACGCCCTGAGGCATCTCAACATTGAGAAAATCTTGCCGGAGCACCAAGTTGGAGTTGGTATTCCTGGAGGAGCTGACATCATCGTTCATCGCGCGAACCGCCTCTTGCGAACCAAGAAGATGGCTTTGTCATTGGACATCACCAATGGGTTCAATGAGGTTCAACGAGCATTTGTGCTGGCTCAGCTTCGTAAGACTGAGCAAGCTCGGCCGTTGATTCCGTTCTTCCACCTCGCGTATGGCGCTGATGCCAAGCTCCTCTACAGAGTCGGTGAGGAAACAAAGGTAATTCTCTCCCGTGAAGGAATCCGTCAAGGCGACCCCACCTCTTCCCTCCTCTTTGCAATCGCGCTCCAGCCCGCGCTGGTGGCAGCGGCCGAACAGCTTGGCAATGGAGGCCACGCTCTTGCGTTTGTGGACGACACCCTGCTCATCGGTGACCCGGAACGATTGGTCGATGCAATGGAGGCCTTCAGCCTGAAAGCCGCAGAAGCTGGACTCAAGATCAACCAGGTAAAGAGCTCGGTCCTCAACATGTGTGGGGATGTGGAAGCTGCACAGCATCTAGCGGAGACCGTGAGGTTGGATCTCAAGACGGAGGCGGAAATCATGGGAGCTCCAGTCGGCCTCAAAGAATGGCAGAAGAAGTTTGTGACCGAGTACGCCAAGGATCGAGTGAAAGGAATGTCCCTGCTTCTTGACCCACAAGTGCCCCTGCAAGTCGCGCTCAGCATTGTGCTTCAGTCTCGACAATTGACGATGTGCTACATCTCCAGAATGGTGGACCCCGAGGCCGCCAGCGACGGGTATGAGGTATACGACCAGGCCTTGAGAGATTGGCTTCTGACAGCAATTGGATGCCCTGGGCTGCCGGAAGACCGGAGGACGGAAGCCATCAGGCAGATGGAGTGTCCGACTTCTGTTGGAGGCCTCGGCCTTCTCAACATGAAGGAGCGATCCAAGATCTCCTTCTTAGTGTCGGCCATCAATTCCTTCAGGAGCAGCGATCTGAGGAGCTTCGACAAAGCCACCAACAAATATGACAGAAGTGTCATCAAGGCTTTCGAGGAGTTCCATCAGTCAGCGCTTCTGTTGCCTGAGTCGGAGCAAGACAAGCTGAAGAAACTGCCAATTTGGGACCCGTTTAACCTCGAGGGGAAACAGGTTCCGCTGCTACGAGAGAGACAAGTCCGACGACCCTTCAACACCGCCCTTCGTGCCAAGTTGTATGCTGATGCCAAGGAAGAGGTGAAATTTGGCGACAGATCCCCCCAAGCCCGCCAATTGATGACAGCGAGACGCATGGTAAATGCAAGTGGACCTTCTTCGCACTGCTGGCTGTATCACAATGGAGCCCCTGTGAATGAGCACCTCACCAACGACCAAATGAAGATCTGCCTTCAACTTCTACTTGGAGCCGGACCCCATGGAGTGTGCCAACACTGCGGTAACGACCAAGATGACATCGTGACCCATCTCTCTTTGTGCATGAAAACTCAGGGTTTCCGTAATGTGAGACATACGGAGTTGAAAAGGACCCTGAACCAGATTCATCGAGAAGCCGGCTTGACGACTTTCACTGAGCTAACCTTTGTTGACCAGAAGGACCGGAACCTGCGACTCGACGTTGTTGCCACCGATGGAACATCGCCCCCAGTAGCCCTGGACGTCATGATCTTCTCCCCCTTGGCCAAGACCTATCTGGGGATGCCATCACCTGCCGAGCACCAAGCCCGAGAAAAGCGAAGGACCTACGATGCCCTCTGCAAGGCGAAGTTCACCACCTTCATCCCTTTTATTGTTACGGTTTATGGGAAACTAATGAGGGAGGGCCATGAATGGCTCAAGCGAGTAGCAGAAACCTGGTTACGACAAGAAGGCGACCTCGACCGACTCCACACCTTCGCCGAAATGAAGAGGCGGGTATATTGCCTCTTCTATGTGCGCTTCCAAAGGATCATTGCCAACTCCATCCTGCGATGCACGAACTTCAAGCGCAACCCACCGGCCCGGATTGTGGGCCAGCAATAACAGGATTGGAATGTTTGGACCACAGGACCAGCATTTTCCAAGGCCTCTTGTACCGTTTCCTAGTTACCATTTGATTCTTAAAGTATCTTTCAAAAAAAAAAAAAAAAAAAAAAAAAGTATCTTTGCTTTTGCCACTGAACTCCATCACCTTGCCGCCACTCTGCCTCCCATCGCCACTCCATGAGTCAGGAGGAAAGAAGATATACGTGGGGATCAACAAGGCCGATGATCCTGAGAGCAAGCTGAAGGCCGAGCTGGGTCGATTGAGTGAGGACGAAAGCAAAGAAGCCTTGCAGTTGACAGTGAACGCGGAAAACTGCGGCGGAATCGATCAAGTGGACAGGATCGCGAAAGCCCTTGTTCGGCTCAGCAAGCCACATTGGAGACTGGTGCTGTGGATTGGGTTCAATGGTTTGGAGAGTGTTCCTGAATCAGTTTGGGAACTCGCAAACTTGGAGGAGCTTCGACTCAACAACAACAAACTCAAGACCCTTTCTCCTGCAATCGCCAAACTCACCAAGCTGAGGAGGCTCTGGATTGGAGGGAATCCATTTGAGGGCTTTCCGGAAGCTGTGTGCAAGCTGGAGCAATTGGAGGCTTTGTCTGCTGATGGCTGCCAATTGAGTGTTCTTCCTTCCTCCTTCGCCTCTCTTCGCAATCTGCTGGAACTCTATCTTGGCGAAAACGCCTTTGAGCAGTTTCCTGAAGTGATCTGCGAGTTGAGGAGCCTGAGGAAGCTGTGGCTGAATGGCAACAAGCTGTCGTCTCTTCCTCAATCGTTTGCCAATCTTCGAGAGCTGAGAGAGCTCAATATTTCGAACAACCGCTTCAAGGAGTTTCCTCAAGTGGTGTGCGAGCTGCCGAATCTGGAGAGTCTCTACATAACGGACAACCAATTGAGCGAGCTGCCTCTGGCCATCACCAAGCTTGTTGGCTTGAAATCCTGAATTTGAGTGGAAACTCGTTCACCAGCTTTCCTCTGTTTGTTGGCGATTTGCCTCAGCTTTCAGCCTTCTCCTCATATGGTTGGTTCAATCTGCTCGTTTCCATTTCTCTTTCTCATGCTCACAATTGGTGCAGGCAATCCTCTTCAGGGTCCCCAAAGAGGCCTCGAAGATGCCAATTTGCTCCGCTTCCTCCAACAGCGTCGAGAGATTGCTCGACTGTCTGCCATCATTGGAGGAGGCTTCTGCTGTGAGGAGTCGAACGCGTGGACTCGATTTCTGGTTCGAGGACTGTACGATCCTCGACTGTTCATCTTCATTTTCGACTTTGCCTTTGACTTGTCCATTTTCGAGTCTGGTCGAGTGTAGAGGCCGATTGGAGGAGGCCGATTGAGGCCATGACTGACTGATCGATTTGAGCAGTTTGCCGATCAATAAACGAGATCCACTGCAGAGAGACAGAGAGAGAGATTGGTTGGTGTGAGGTGTTGGTGGATTGGAGGTGGAGTGAGCAGTCGAGGGCTCTGTTTTTCCAAATTGCTGTCAAACAAACCAAACAGAAAAAAAGTATCTTTGCTTTTGCCACTGAACTCCATCACCTTGCCGCCACTCTGCCTCCCATCGCCACTCCATGAGTCAGGAGAGGAAGAAGGTTGAGGTGCGGATCAACAAGGCCGATGATCCTGAGAGCAAGCTGAAGGCCGAGCTGGGTCGATTGAGTGAAGACGAAAGCAAAGAAGCCTTGCAGTTGAAAGTGAACGCGGTAAACTGCGGCGGAATCGATCAAGTGGATAGGATCGCGAAAGCCCTTGTTCGGGTCAGCAAGCCACATTGGAGACTGGTGCTGTGGATTTGGTCCAATGGTTTGGAGAGTGTTCCTGAATCAGTTTGGGAACTCGCAAACTTGGAGGAGCTTCGACTCGACAGCAACAAACTCAAGACCCTTTCTCCTGCAATCGCCAAACTCACCAAGCTGAGGAGGCTCTGGATTGGATGGAATCCATTTGAGGGCTTTCCGGAAGCTGTGTGCAAGCTGGAGCAATTGGAGGTTTTGTTTGCTAGTGGCTGCCAATTGAGTGTTCTTCCTTCCTCCTTCGCCTCTCTTCGCAATCTGCTGGAACTCCATCTTGACAACAACGCCTTTGAGCAGTTTCCTGAAGTGATCTGCGAGTTGAGGAGCCTGAGGAAGCTGTGGTTGAATGGCAACAAGCTGTCGTCTCTTCCTCAATCGTTTGCCAATCTTCGAGAGCTGAGAGAGCTCAATATTTCGAACAACCGCTTCAAGGAGTTTCCTCAAGTGGTGTGCGAGCTGCCGAATCTGGAGAGTCTCATCATGTGGGAACAACCAATTGAGCGAGCTGCCTCTGGCCATCACCAAGCTTGTTGGTTTGAAATTCCTGAATTTGAGTCGAAACTCGTTCACCAGCTTTCCTCTGTTTGTTGGCGATTTGCCTCAGCTTTCAGACTTCTCCTCATCAGGTTGGTTCAATCTGCTCGTTTCCATTTCTCTTTCTCTTGCTCACAATTGGTGCAGGCAATCCTCTTCAGGGTCCCCAAAGAGGCCTCTCAGATGCCGATTTGCTCCGCTTCCTCCAACAGCGTCGAGAGATTGCTCGACTGTCTGCCATCATTGGAGGAGGCTTCTGCTGCGAGGAGTCGAACGCGTGGACTCGATTTCTGGTTCGAGGACTGTACGATCCTCGACTGTTCATCTTCATTTTCGACTTTGCCTTTGACTTGTCCATTTTCGAGTCTGGTCGAGTGTAGAGGCCGATTGGAGGAGGCCGATTGAGGCCATGACTGACTGATCGATTTGAGCAGTTTGCCGATCAATAAACGAGATCCACTGCAGAGAGACAGAGAGAGATTGGTTGGTGTGAGGTGTTGGTCGATTGGAGGTGGAGTGAGCAGTCGAGGGCTCTGTTTTTCCAAATTGCTGTCAAACAAACCAAACACACAAAATGAGATCCTCAGAACCATGGGATACAATGGCCACCTCTATCGATCGTTGCCGAAGAGTGCGGAGAAGCACTGGGTCCTCAAGGTTGCTCCCATTCTGCGAGCATTTGCTATTGCAGACGAGGTAAGTAGAACTGTCTCTTTCATCTCTCTCTTCACTGTGGTGCACACTGCTCTACATCGACCAATCCGTGGCGGTCGGAGGAACAACAAGAAGGCTCTCAACTCGCTCATCAACCGAATCAACCGGATTGGCCAGCCCCAAGACCTGAACGACGCAAAAGAAGTTCCAATCCGAGTTGAAGAGCCAATTATCCGCCCAGTCGACGACCCACAAGTGGCGGATGAGAAGAAGCAAGAACGGCCCGACGCAGACCGCGACGAGGAAAAGGAACCCAGGCTGAGTAAGAAGGCGATAGTTCGAATTGTTGCGCTCACGAGTCAGGGACATGTGAAGCGGGCTGTGAGTGTGGTTGAAAACCGCGACTCGCAGCCGTTTGACCGTGATGTCTCAGCTGAACTGCAGCAGCTTTTTCCTCGTGTCAAGAAGCAGTTTGAGGAAAGGGACGACGACTTCAAGGCGGCGCCAGTGACGGTGGACCCAAAAATTCTCTACCAGATCATCCGTGAATCCTGCACCGGCGCTTCCCCTGGACCATCTGGATGGACACCTGAGCTTCTGCTGCCCCTGGTGAAGGACAAGCAAACGTGTGGGGACTTGTGCAACCTGTTCCTACACATCATCCAAAAGGACGTCTCGAATGTCGTGAGATCGCTTCTCACGGCTTGCCGCCTCATTCCCATTCCCAAGAAAGACGGGACCATTCGACCCATCGCAATCCCGGAAGTCTTCTTCAAGATAGCAGGAAAGTACGCCCTGAGGCATCTCAACATTGAGAAAATCTTGCCGGAGCACCAAGTTGGAGTTGGTATTCCTGGAGGAGCTGACATCATCGTTCATCGCGCGAACCGCCTCTTGCGAACCAAGAAGATGGCTTTGTCATTGGACATCACCAATGGGTTCAATGAGGTTCAACGAGCATTTGTGCTGGCTCAGCTTCGTAAGACTGAGCAAGCTGGCTCGTTGATTCCGTTCTTCCACCTCGCGTATGGCGCTGATGCCAAGCTCCTCTACAGAGTCGGTGAGGAAACAAAGGTAATTCTCTCCCGTGAAGGAATCCGTCAAGGCGACCCCACCTCTTCCCTCCTCTTTGCAATCGCGCTCCAGCCCGCGCTGGTGGCAGCGGCCGAACAGCTTGGCAATGGAGGCCACGCTCTTGCGTTTGTGGACGACACCCTGCTCATCGGTGACCCGGAACGATTGGGCGATGCAATGGAGGCCTTCAACCAGAAAGCCGCAGAAGCTGGACTCAAGATCAACCAGGTAAAGAGCTCGGTCCTCAACATGTATGGGGATGTGGAAGCTGCACAGCATCTAGCGGAGACCGTGAGGTTGGATCTCAAGACGGAGGCGGAAATCATGGGAGCTCCAGTCGGCCTCAAAGAATGGCAGAAGAAGTTTGTGACCGAGTACGCCAAGGATCGAGTGAAAGGAATGTCCCTGCTTCTTGACCCACAAGTGCCCCTGCAAGTCGCGCTCAGCATTGTGCTTCAGTCTCGACAATTGACGATGTGCTACATCTCCAGAATGGTGGACCCCGAGGCCGCCAGCGACGGGTATGAGGTATACGACCAGGCCTTGAGAGATTGGCTTCTGACAGCAATTGGATGCCCTGGGCTGCCGGAAGACCGGAGGACGGAAGCCATCAGGCAGATGGAGTGTCCGACTTCTGTTGGAGGCCTCGGCCTTCTCAACATGAAGGAGCGATCCAAGATCTCCTTCTTAGTGTCGACCATCAATTCCTTCAGGAGCAGCGATCTGAGGAGCTTCGACAAAGCCACCAACAAATATGACAGAAGTGTCATCAAGGCTTTCGAGGAGTTCCATCAGTCAGCGCTTCTGTTGGCTGAGTCGGAGCAAGACAAGCTGAAGAAACTGCCAATTTGGGACCCGTTTAACCAAGAGGGGAAACAGGTTCCGCTGCTACGAGAGAGACAAGTCCGACGACCCTTCAACACCGCCCTTCGTGCCAAGTTGTATGCTGATGCCAAGGAAGAGTTGAAATTTGGCGACAGATCCCCCCGAGCCCGCCAATTGATGACAGCGAGACGCATGGTAAATGCAAGTGGACCTTCTTCGCACTGCTGGCTGTATCACAATGGAGCCCCTGTGAATGAGCACCTCACCAACGACCAAATGAAGATCTGCCTTCAACTTCTACTTGGAGCCGGACCCCATGGAGTGTGCCAACACTGCGACCGCGACCAAGATGACATTGTGACCCATCTCTCTTTGTGCATGAAAACTCAGGGTTTCCGTAATGTGAGACATACGGAGTTGAAAAGGACCCTGAACCAGATTCATCGAGAAGCCGGCTTGACGACTTTCACTGAGCTAACCTTTGTTGACCAGAAGGACCGGAACCTGCGACTCGACGTTGTTGCGACCGATGGAACATCGCCCCCAGTAGCCCTGGACGTCATGATCTTCTCCCCCTTGGCCAAGACCTATCTGGGGATGCCATCACCTGCCGAGCACCAAGCCCGAGAAAAGCGAAGGACCTACGATGACCTCTGCAAGGCGAAGTTCACCACCTTCATCCCTTTTATTGTTACGGTTTATGGGAAACTAATGAGGGAGGGCCATGAATGGCTCAAGCGAGTAGCAGAAACCTGGTTACGACAAGAAGGCGACCTCGACCGACTCCACACCTTCGCCGAAATGAAGAGGCGGGTATATTGCCTCTTCTATGTGCGCTTCCAAAGGATCATTGCCAACTCCATCCTGCGATGCACGAACTTCAAGCGCAACCCACCGGCCCGGATTGTGGGCCAGCAATAACAGGATTGGAATGTTGGACCACAGGACCAGCATTTTCCAAGGCCTCTTGTACCGTTTCCTAGTTACCATTTGATTCTTAATGTATCTTTATCAATTGCTGTCAAAAAAAAAAAAAAAAAAAAAAAAAGTATCTTTGCTTTTGCCACTGAACTCCATCACCTTGCCGCCACTCTGCCTCCCATCGCCACTCCATGAGTCAGGAGAGGAAGAAGATTGAGGTGCGGATCAACAAGGCCGATGATCCTGAGAGCAAGCTGAAGGCCGAGCTGGGTCGATTGAGTGAAGACGAAAGCAAAGAAGCCTTGCAGTTGACAGTGAACGCGGAAAACTGCGGCGGAATCGATCAAGTGGACAGGATCGCGAAAGCCCTTGTTCGGCTCAGCAAGCCACATTGGAGACTGGTGCTTCTGATTGGGTATAATGGTTTGGAGAGTGTTCCTGAATCAGTTTGGGAGCTCGCAAACTTGGAGGAGCTTCGACTCAACAACAACAAACTCAAGACCCTTTCTCCTGCAATCGCCAAACTCACCAAGCTGAGGAGGCTCTGGATTGGATGGAATCCATTTGAGGGCTTTCCGGAAGCTGTGTGCAAGCTGGAGCAATTGGAGGTTTTGTTTGCTTATGGCTGCCAATTGAGTGTTCTTCCTTCCTCCTTCGCCTCTCTTCGCAATCTGCTGGAACTCAATCTTGGCAACAACGCCTTTGAGCAGTTTCCTGAAGTGATCTGCGAGTTGAGGAGCCTGAGGAAGCTGTGGCTGAATGGCAACAAGCTGTCGTCTCTTCCTCAATCGTTTGCCAATCTTCGAGAGCTGAGAGAGCTCAATATTTCGAACAACCGCTTCAAGGAGTTTCCTCAAGTGGTGTGCGAGCTGCCGAATCTGCAGGACATTCAGACGGAAAGCAACCAGTTGAGCGAGCTGCCTCTGGCCATCACCAAGCTTGTTGGCTTGAAAGCCCTGAATTTGATCGGAAACTCGTTCACCAGCTTTCCTCTGTTTGTTGGCGATTTGCCTCAGCTTTCAGCCTTCTCCTCATCAGGTTGGTTCAATCTGCTCGTTTCCATTTCTCTTTCTCTTGCTCACAATTGGTGCAGGCAATCCTCTTCAGGGTCCCCAAAGAGGCCTCTCAGATGCCAATTTGCTCCACTTCCTCCAACAGCGTCGAGAGATTGCTCGACTGTCTGCCATCATTGGAGGAGGCTTCTGCTGCGAGGAGTCGAACGCGTGGACTCGATTTCTGGTTCGAGGACTGTACGATCCTCGACTGTTCATCTTCATTTTCGACTTTGCCTTTGACTTGTCCATTTTCGAGTCTGGTCGAGTGTAGAGGCCGATTGGAGGAGGCCGATTGAGGCCATGACTGACTGATCGATTTGAGCAGTTTGCCGATCAATAAACGAGATCCACTGCAGACAGAGAGAGAGAGATTGGTTGGTGTGAGGTGTTGGTCGATTGGAGGTGGAGTGAGCAGTCGAGGGCTCTGTTTTTCCAAATTGCTGTCAGTGAAACTGCAGATGGCTCATTAAATCAGTTATAATTCATTTGAGGATGAAATGACTACATGGATACCCGTAGTAATTCTAGAGCTAATACATGCGCAATGTCCCGACTCGCGAGGGAAGGGACGTATTTATTAGATAAAAAACCAGATTGGCGAGGAGTCGTAGTAACTGTTCGGAGCGTATGGCCTTGTGCCGGCGCTAGTTCATTCAAATTTCTGCCCTATCAGCTTTTGACGGTAGTGTAGTGGACTACCGTGGCAGTGACGGGTGACGGAGAATGAGGGTTCGATTCCGGAGAGGGAGCCTGAGAAATAGCTACCACATCTAAGGAAGGCAGCAGGCGCGCAAATTACCCAATCCTGACACAGGGAGGTAGTGACAAGAAATAACAATACCGGGCCTTTTGGCTTGGCAATTGGAATGAGTACAATTCAAATCCCTTAACAAGGAACAATTGGAGGGCCAGTCTGGTGCCAGCAGCCGCGGTAATTCCAGCTCCAATAGCGTATATTAAATTTGCTGCAGTTAAAAAGCTCGTAGTTGGATTTGTGGTGTGGTGCGTCTGGAGCCAGCGTGGTCCTTTCGAGGGCTGTGTTGTGTGATCCGGGTAAGCGTGCCTGCCATTCGTTCCTCTTCTTCACATCTTCGGATGGGATGGAGGGAACCCTTTACTTTGAGCAAATTAGAGTGTTCCAAGCAGGCCGTTCTAGGGCCGTGAATACATGAGCATGGAATAATAAGATAGGACTCGGGTTCTATTTTGTTGGTTTCCAGGATCTGAGTAATGATTGATAGGGACGGTTGGGGGTGCTAGTATTCAACGGCCAGAGGTGAAATTCTTGGATTCGTTGAAGACTAACTTATGCGAAAGCATTCACCAAGGACGTCTTCTTTAATCAAGAACGAAAGTTGGGGGATCGAAGACGATCAGATACCGTCGTAGTCTCAACTATAAACGATGCCAACTAGGGATACGTGGACGTTTGTTCGAAGACTCCATGTGCACCTGACGAGAAATCCAAGTTTTTGGGTTCCGGGGGGAGTATGGTCGCAAGGCTGAAACTTGACGGAATTGACGGAAGGGCACACCAGGAGTGGAGCCTGCGGCTTAATTTGACTCAACACGGGGAAACTTACCAGGTCCAGACAATAAGAGGATTGACAGATTGAAGATCTTTCTTGATTTATTGAGTGGTGGTGCATGGCCTTTGTTGTCTGGTTTATTCCGTTAACGAACGAGACCTCGACTTGCTAAGTAGGGTTGGATAACGTGAGTTATTTCTTTTGAATTCTTCTTAGAGGGACTCTCGGTGCGTAGCCGATGGAAGTTCGAGGCAATAACAGGTCTGTGATGCCCTTAGATGTTCTGGGCCGCACGCGCGCTACACTGATGTGTTCACTGAGCACCTTGTGAAAGAGCCTTGGCCGAGAGGTCCGGGGAATCTGTGAAAGCACATCGTGATGGGGATAGATTATTGCAATTATTAGTCTTGAACGAGGAATTCCTAGTAAACGCGGGTCATCAGCTCGCATTGCCTGTGTTGGAGCCCTTTGTCCACACCTACACCGAATGATTTAGTGAGCATCGCGGAGATTGCTTGTGTGGGGGTGACCCTGCGTGAGTGTTTGAAGCGGCGCAAACTTGACCATTTAGAGGAAGTAAAAGTCGTAACAAGGTTTCCGTAGGTGAACCTGCGGAAGGATCATTCTGTTTGTTGAGAGTTGGTCATTTATTGAGAACAAAAGAAAGTGGGAGAGTGGGAGGGAGAGTTTAAGGCTTTCCCTCTCTCTATTTTTTTACAAACCAAACAAAACACCAAAAACAAAAAAACAAAAACTAAAACAATTACAATTCTTAGCAACGGATATCTAGGCTCCCGCAACGATGAAGAACGCAGCCAAGTGCGATACGTAATGCGAATTGCAGAATTCAGTGAATCATCAAGTTTTTGAACGCAAGTGGCGCTCTCGGGTTAGGCCTGAGAGCAGGTTTCTTTGAGAAGCTTTTCGTGCTCGCTCTGCCAAGTTTGTTTGGTGGGAGATTGGCCTCTTCCTCCTCTCTTTCCACAGAGGGGAGGTCGGGCTCAAGTGTTGGAGAAGAAGGTGTTTTCGAGTCTCGCTCGTCAGCGGCGGTTGTCGACCAGCGCTGTTAGTGGTGTGTTGCTCTGATTTCTCTTGGTCTCTCCCTCTTTCTTTATTTCCTTAAAAAGGAAAAAACCAAAAACCTAAAAGCCCTCAAATGAAGCCAGATCACCCGCCGAACTTAAGCATATTAATAAGCGGAGGAAAAGAAACTAACCAGGATTCCCTCAGTAACTGCGAGTGAAGCGGGAAGAGCTCAAGATGGAAATCGCCTGACCGAGAGGCCTGGCGAATTGTAATCTGAAGGCGCCATGTCAGCGTGCGACCCGGGTACAAGTGCCTTGAAATAGGCCCGTCAAAGAGGGTGAAAATCCCGTGTGTGACCTGGAGCTCGCCGCGTACGACAGGTGTTCGAAGAGTCGGGTTGTTTGGGAGTGCAACCCCAAGTGGGAGGTAAATTCCTTCTAAAGCTAAACATGAACGGGAGACCGATAGCGAACAAGTACCGTGAGGGAAAGATGAAAAGAACTCTGAAAAGAGAGTGAAAGAGGACTTGAAATTGCTAAGAAGGAAGGAGTGGCTGGCCTGTCGTAGTGGGACTGCACAGGGTTAGGGGCTGGAGCGGCGGGTGTCGGAGAGTTTGCCGTGTGTGTGCCTCTTTAGTGGGGCCTCCAAGACAAGCTTGTACGATTCAGGTGCTCGGCCGGCCTCGTCCCTGAGTAAGTCTGACCAGCAAGGATTCGCAGCTTGGAAGGGCGGTGTTGATGAGGGTAAGGTGGTGTTGAGTTGTTCTCTCTTTTACGAGAGAGAGCGACTCAACACGTTATAACCTCGTCCAAAGTAGAAGCCGCCTTTTTCTCGCCAAGGAAAGCGGATCGAGGTTTTAAAATGAAAGCGCGCGCAAAATTGTGTGGCAGTGGGGGTCTGCGGGAGTGCTTTGCTCGACTCGTTATGGGAGGTGATAGTATCACGGCTCGTTGGGTCGGGTGTACCATCTCTGTGGACTGATACGTGTGACCTATCTAGACGCGCTGGAGTTGCTGGTGTGAACGGGCGCCACTCACCCGTCTTGAAACACGGACCAAGGAGTCTAACATGCACGCGAGTATGGAGGGTGATTAAAGCCCTTTTTTTTATTTGGATGCGAAGTGAAAGCGAGTCCTAAGAGGACCTTTTTAAAAAGGTGGGATTCTTCTTGTTTTAACAAAAAGGCAAGAAGAAGCACCATCGGCCGACCTGGTGCTCGCACCAGGCTTGAGCCAGAGCGTGCACGTTGGGACCCGAAAGATGGTGATCTATGCCTGAGCAGGGTGAAGCCAGGAGAAATTCTGGTGGAAGCTCGTCGCGATACTGACGTGCAAATCGTTCGTTAGACTTGGGTATAGGGGCGAAAGACTACTCGAACAATCTAGTAGCTGGTTCCCTCCGAAGTTTCCCTCAGGATAGCTGGAACATGTACAGTTTTATCAGGTAAAGCTAATGATTAGAGGTCGTGGAGTTGTAACAACTTTAACCTATTCTCAAACTTTAAATAGGTAAGAAGCTGGGTGATGCTTGATGTTAAAAGGTGATCCCCAGCCTCGAATGGAATGTTTCTAGTGGGCCAATTTTGGTAAGCAGAACTGGCGATGCGGGATGAACCGAAAGCGCAGTTAAAGTGCCGGACTGTCCGCTAAACCAGATCCTACAAAAGGTGTTAGTACATATAGACAGCAGGACGGTGGTCATGGAAGTCGAAATCCGCTAAGGAGTGTGTAACTACTCACCTGCATAATGTACTAGCCCTGAAAATGGATGGCGCTGAAGCGGGCGACTTAGACTGTGCCGTTTCTTTTACTTTTCTTTTTATAAATGCAAATGATGAAGAAACGTGTAGGAGGGCGTGGGGTTTGGTGACGCAGCCTGAGACGTGAGTCCCGGTGAAACAAACTCTAGTGCAGATCTTGGTGGTAGTAGCAACTATTCAAATGAGACCTTTGAAGACTGAAGTGGAGCAAGGTTCCATGTGAACAGCAATTGGACATGGGTGAGTCGATCCTAAGTCGGGAGGGGAAGCCTGTTTTTAAAGGTGGGTTTGTTCCCCGGTAAAAAAGGGAAGAGTACCCAGACCCCCCGCGAAAGGGAAGCAGGTTAACATTCCTGCACCAGGACGTGGATAATTTTGCCGAAAGGCGTTGAAAGAGTGGCAACACAAACTGCACAATGCTCGGAGACGCCGGCGGAGAGCCCGGCAAGAGTTGTCTGTTCTTGTTAACAGCCTGACCTGGTGTGTGTGGTTCTTTTCTTTTAAACGGGGAGAGTGGCTACTACCGTCCTCCGGGACGGACACACTAGAATACCCTGGAATCAGATCATCTGGCGAGAGGGTTGACGTGGCTGGCAAAGCACTGCTGTATAGCGGTGTCCGGTGCCTCTTCGACGGTCCGTGAAAATCCGAGCCAGTGGAAGTGGTTTGTGGGTATTGGTTTGGTTTGGGGTCCGTTTGGCTCAAAAGGCCTTACAAAACTCTACCACCAAAACTCACACCAAAAAATCACTCGTATTCGCACCCCTGGTCGTACTGATAACCGCATCAGGTCTCCTAGGTGAGCAGCCTCTAGTCGATAGAAGAATGTAGGTAAGGGAAGTCGGCAAATTAGATCCGTAACTTCGGGAAAAGGATTGGCTCTAAGGGCTGGGTGTTTGGCGGCTCATCGGTTCTCGTGTGGGTGACTTGGTAGGTTTCCTGAGCCAGGCTCGGGGGAGGGACTGCCGCAAGGTGGACCAGCCCCTGCTTGGCTCGCCTATCCGGACGCCTTCGCTGCCGGTGCAGTCAAGAACACAATCAACAGCCAACTTAGAACTGGAGCGGACAAGGGGAATCCGACTGTTTAATTAAAACAAAGCATTGCGAGGGTCGGAAACGATGTTGACGCAATGTGATTTCTGCTCAGTGCTCTGAATGTCAAAGTGAAGAAATTCAAACAAGCGCGGGTTAACAGCGGGAGTAACTATGACTCTCTTAAGGTAGCCAAATGCCTCGTCATCTAATTAGTGACGCGCATGAATGGATTAACGAGATTCCCACTGTCCCTATCTACTATCTAGCGAAACCACAGCCAAGGGAACGGGCTTGGAAGAATCAGCGGGGAAAGAAGACCCTGTTGAGCTTGACATCAGCCTGACTTGGTGAATTGACTTGGGAGGTGTAGAATAAGTGGGAGGGGCAACCCGAGAGTGAAATACCACTACTCCTGATGTTAATTTACTTATTTCGTGGCGTAGGGCGGCGCTCTTCACAGAGTGTTTGTTCTGGAGCAAAGTTGGGTTTTCGAATTCAGCGACCTCAAGCGAAAGACAAAGTCAGGTGGGGAGTTTGGCTGGGGCGGCACATCTGCTAAACGATAACGCAGGTGTCCTAAGGTGAGCTCAATGGGAACAGAAATCTCATGTGGAATAGAAGGGTAAAAGCTCACTTGATTTTGATTTTCAGTATGAATACAAACTGCGAAAGCATGGCCTATCGATCCTTTAGAATTGAGGAATTTTCAGCTAGAGGTGTCAGAAAAGTTACCACAGGGATGTGTTTTTGTTGTCCCAGCTTTTGATTGCTGGTCTTCTTCTCACTAAGCAGAGAAGAAGGCGACACACCTGGATCAGGGGATGTTCTCGGCGTGGAGGTCCCTCAAAGGGGGGACCACCACTGGAGGGTGCGACCCTGAGGCGAGCTCTCTCTCTCTTATTAACTAGGAGAGACAGAGCCACCGCAACGCATGGAAAGGTGTGGCTCCCCCTCTACTATCTATCTATCTATCTATTAGAGTTAGAGGGAGGGAGAGCTAAGGTACATGCTGCTCCGCCCCGCGAGGGGTGTGTGTGTTACTTCCTCAAAGAGAGAGAGAGAGGAAACACACACCAACTAACTAATCAACTTTAGAAAAAAGGATTAACATTCAGGAACTGGCTTGTGGCAGCCAAGCGTTCATAGCGACGTTGCTTTTTGATTCTTCGATGTCGGCTCTTCCTATCATTGCGTCGCAGCAGGCGCCAAGTGTAGGATTGTTCATCCACCAACAGGGAACGTGAGCTGGGTTTAGACCGTCGTGAGACAGGTTAGTTTTACCCTACTGATGAGTGGTCACCGCGACAGTAATCCAATTTAGTACGAGAGGAACAGTTGGTTCGCATACTTGGCCTTGTCGGTTGACTGAAACGTCAGTGCCGAGAAGCTACCATGCGTTGGATAACGGCTGAACGCCTCTAAGCCAGAATCCATGCTGGAAAGGCGGTGATACGTTGAGGCCTCTGGGGCTCATAGTGTGCGTAAGCATAGGTGGTCTCTCTTTCGGGGGAGGCTACTCAGACCAAAGCAAGACTGGGCGCTGTGCGTTTCCGACCTGGAGACGTACAACTCGGTTCAATCACAAGTGAAAGCGTGGCCCTGGGGGACAGATCCCTCGCAGACGACTTGGAGTGGAACGGGGTACTGTACGTGTGAGAGTGGCGTTTTTGCCACGATCCGCTGAGATTCAGCCCTTTGTTCTGAGATTTGTTTTTTTTTTTTTGGGTGGTGGGTGAGTGAGGGGCTCGAAATCGAGCAGGGTGATTTTTCGGTTGTCTTTCTTTTTTTTTTGTTGGTGGTGGGTTTGAGGGGCTCGAAATCGAGCAGGGTGATTTTTCGGCTGGCTTTCTTTTTTTTGGTGGGGGGGATGGATTTTTGGACTTTGAATTTGAAACTTGAAATTTGAAACTAGACTTTGGCAAATTAGAGTTAGTAGGACGAGCTCTGGGCAGTCGACTGGTTTCAGGTTGCTCCGACTCATTTTTCCATCTGGAATGGCCTATACTACTGGCACCTGAGGGACCCTACCGCACCACTTTGTGGCCCTTGAACTCGTCTCCGTCGTCATAGGGGACAGAGGCAAGCTGCTCATGGAGCAAGGCTACACCACCTTCTGGATCGACAGAGAGGCACCCATCTTTTCGTCGGCTTTTGACTGATCTAAGTACACTACTGATAGTACTACACCAGCCCACCAGCTTTGGCAGACTAGATGCATCACCACCATGTGCTTGGCCGGTTGACTGCATCGTCAACTTTAGCCGTCTTCAGACACCAAGAGATGTCCTTGCTCTCAGTGACTCTTCACCTCTACACATCACTAACCTGTGCTTCGCGGGGTCTACCTTCCGTCGCTTCACTCGTCGTTTCATCATCAGCTTGGGTCTCCTCCAGGCCCCGCCAGCCGAACCTGTTTCTGTTTTCCTCTGAATTTGGCAAAAAGTAAAAGTAGAATTCTTGTGGTAGTAGAATAGAAGCGGTTAGTAGGACGAGCTCTGGGCTGTCGACTGGTTCAGCTTGCTCCGACTCATTTTTCCATCTGGAATGGCCTATACTACTGACACCTGAGAGACCCTACCGCACCACTTTGTGGCCCTTGAACTCGTCTCCGTCGTCATGGGGGACAGAGGGCAAGCTGCTCATGGAGCTTGGCTACACCACCTTCTGGATCGACAGAGAGGAACCCATCTTTTCGTCGGCTTTTGACTGATCTAAGAACACTACTGATAGTACTACACCAGCCACCAGCTTTGGCAGACTAGATGCATCACCACCATGTGCTTGGCCGGTTGACTGCATCGTCAACTTTAGCCGTCTTCAGACACCAAGGGATGTCCTTGCTCTCAGTGACTCTTCACCTCTACACATCACTAACCTGTGCTTCGCGGGGTCTACCTTCCGTCGCTTCACTCGTCGTTTCATCATCAGCTTGGGTCTCCTCCAGGCCCCGCCAGCCGAACCTGTTTCAGTTTTCCTTTGAATTTGGCAAGAAGTAGAAGTAGAATTCTTGTGGAAGTAGAATAGAAGCGGATAGTAGGACGAGCTCTGGGCAGTCGACTGGTTCAGGTTGCTCCGACTCATTTTTCCATCTGGTATGGCCTATACTACTGGCACCTGAGGGACCCTACCGCACCACTTTGTGGCCCTTGAACTCGTCTCCGTCGTCATAGGGGACAGAGGCAAGCTGCTCATGGAGCAAGGCTACACCACCTTCTGGATCGACAGAGAGGCACCCATCTTTTCGTCGGCTTTTGACTGATCTAAGTACACTACTGATAGAACTACACCAGCCACCAGCTTTGGCAGACTAGATGCATCACCACCATGTGCTTGGCCGGTTGACTGCCTCGTCAACTTTAGCCGTCTTCAGACACCAAGGGATGTCCTTGCTCTCAGTGACTCTTCACCTCTACACATCACTAACCTGTTCTTCGTAGGGTCTACCTTCCGTCGCTTCACTCGTCGTTTCACCATCAGCTTGGGTCTCCTCCAGGCCCCGCCAGCCGAACCTGTTTCTGTTTTTTCTTTGAATTTGGCAAAAGGTAGAAGTAGAATTCTTGAGGTAGAAGAATAGAAGCGGATAGAAGGACGAGCTCTGGGCAGTCGACTGGTTCAGGTTGCTCCGACTCATTTTTCCATCTGGAATGGCCTATACTACTGGCACCTGAGGGACCCTACCGCACCACTTTGTGGCCCTTGAACTCGTCTCCGTCGTCATAGGGGACAGAGGCAAGCTGCTCATGGAGCAAGGCTACACCACCTTCTGGATCGACAGAGAGGCACCCATCTTTTCGTCGGCTTTTGACTGATCTAAGTACACTACTGATAGTACTACACCAGCCACCAGCTTTGGCAGACTAGATGCATCACCACCATGAGTTTGGCCGATTGACTGCCTCGTCAACTTTAGCCGTCTTCAGAAACCAAGGGATGTCCTTGCTCTCAGTGACTCTTCACCTCAACACATCACTAACCTGTTCTTCGTGGGTCTACCTTCCGTCGCTTCACTCGTCGTTTCATCATCAGCTTGGGTCTCCTCCAGGCCCCGCCAGCCGAACCTGTTTCTCTTTTCTTTGAATTTGGCAAAAAGTAGAAGTAGAATTCTTTGTGGTAGTAGAATAGAAGCGGATAGTAGGACGAGCTCTGGGCAGTCGACTGGTTCAGGTTGCTCCGACTCATTTTTTCATCTGGAATGGCCTATACTACTGGCACCTGAGGGACCCTACCGCACCACTTTGTGGCCCTTGAACTCGTCTCCGTCGTCACAGGGGACAGAGGCAAGCTGCTCATGGAGCAAGGCTACACCACCTTCTGGATCGACAGAGAGGCACCCATCTTTTCGTCGGCTTTTGACTGATCCAAGTACACTACTGACAGTACCACACCAGCCACCAGCTTTGGCAGACTAGATGCATCACCACCATGTGCTTGGCCGGTTGACTGCATCGTCAACTTTAGCCGTCTTCAGACACCAAGGGATGTTCTTGCTCTCAGTGACTCTTCACCTCTACACATCACTAACCTGTGCTTCGCGGGGTCTACCTTCCGTCGCTTCACTCGTCGTCTCATCATCAGCTTGGGTCTCCTCCAGGCCCCGCCAGCCGAACCTGTTTCTCTTCCTTTCTTTGAATTTGGCAAAAGAGAGAAGTAGAATTCTTGTGGAAGTAGAATAGAAGCGGATAGAAGGACGAGCTCTGGGCAGTCGACTGGTTCAGGTTGCTCCGACTTATTTTTCCATCTGGAATGGCCTATACTACTGGCACCTGAGGGACCCTACCGCACCACTTTGTGGCCCTTGAACTCGTCTCCGTCGTCACAGGGGACAGAGGCAAGCTGCTCATGGAGCAAGGCTACACCACCTTCTGGATCGACAAAGAGGCACCAATCTTTTCGTCGGCTTTTGACTGATCTAAGAACACTACTGATAGAACTACACCAGCCACCAGCTTTGGCAGACTAGATGCATCACCACCATGTGCTTGGCCGGTTGACTGCCTCGTCAACTTTAGCCGTCTTCAGACACCAAGGGATGTCCTTGTTCTCAGTTACTCTTCACCTCTAAACACACTAACCTGGGCTTCGCGGGGTCTACCTTCCGTCGCTTCACTCGTCGTTTCATCATCAGCTTGGGTCTCCTCCAGGCCCCGCCAGCCGAACCTGTTTCTCTTTTCCTTTGAATTTGGCAAAA
>JADJNH010000003.1 GCA_016714365.1 Candidatus Vicinibacter affinis
ATACAATGCGCTCTGGCGCGACCGGAACGCCGTCGTCAGCGTCCTGTATCGACCAATCGCAAATTACCCTCAGAGCGCACCGCATCATCACTGCGCGCCTCAGAGCCTTGCGCAGCTTCCTATGCCCGAGCTGGGCGAGCAGGCGTTTCGTTTTCTTCTTCATGTCGCACTCCTGCTGGAAAGATATTTTGCGTATGCGGCATCATCGCGCCACGACCTATGCAAAGTCGCCCCGTTCTCTAACAAGAAAATTTGCCCGGTGGCGCAATTTCGCAGCAATTTCCGTCGCCCGTCGATCGCGTCTTCCTCGTCTTCCTTGTCATCATCTTCGCGCATCGTTGCTAGCCGCTGCTGGACTGTGCGCAGCGCCGCATCTCTGCATTGCGAGCTTCTTGCGGACGCCGACCTGCGGACGCCTATCTTTTTGGCAATCTCAGCCAACTGGTGCATTGTCACCCCGATGCGTTTTGCGAGATCTGACGTGTCTCCTTCCGGGTACTCTGCAGCGACAATCCTTTTTTCCTCGTCGGTCGTTCTGCGCGCCGATGAGTGCCGGCTAGGGTCTATCATGCCGAGACTTGCAAGGTGAGTAAGCCGACCGGACGCCTGGCTTTTTGACAATTTCATCGTGGCCATGATATCCGCCAGAGACGCTCCGCTCTTGCGCGCGGCGATGATAAGCGGGTCGAGCACATCCCAATTGGGGAGGCCGTTTTTTAACCCCTCTCTCATGCTGGCACGAACACGGTTTTACGCGCCGTGCGACCAATTTCGACGAGTCCGTAGACGATCACTTCGTCGTCGCTGCGCAGCGCCATTGCTGTTGCCGTATCTAGATCTGCAACAATGCTTTGGTTTGCTGGCGAATCGGTCCCCTGAACCATGTAGGCCGAGTAGCGCGGACAAACGCCAGTTGGCGCGGAGGCCATCTCGCTCGGTCTTCTGGCGCGCAATGCGATTGATGATCTTCACCATCTTGGCCGGTGTCCGCGACCGCTTGCGCGTCGTCATTGCCAGCGCTCAACCATTCGCGCCCCTTCTGCGCAATGTGGTACGTCACGAAGCGCGTCATTTCGTCCTGCTCGATCGTCAGCAGGCCAGCCTTTTTTGCCACTCCGGCGTTGTCGCGCACCTGGCCGGCGGTGAGCCCTGCAGATTCTGCAAGCTCCGCTGTTGTCAGGCCACAATCTGCGTTGGCCAGCGCGCGTAGAATCTTCGCGCGGGCGCCGTTTTGTTGGGTTTTTGGTTCCATTGTTGGTCCTTGTTGTTGGTCGCGCCTAATTGGCGTTTAAGTTATGCGGAGGGTGTATCCACATTCTGGAGCCGTTCGCACTTGATCGAACTGGAACAGCAGCATCGCCGGCCAGGTTTGCCCGTTTTGTTCAGCCTTCGTCAGCGATGCCTTTAGGGCCTGTCGTGCAGACTCTTCAGAGAGAAAAATTGTCGCTCCACGATCAAACAAAAGGCAGTCACGCGCGGGGTCTTTGTTCGTACCGTAGGCCATTGGGCCTTGCCCAACATGGCCGGAGTCCTTTTTTTCCTTCGGCCGTGCCGTGATGATGTATCCGCATATAAAATCGCTCATGTCGTGTCCTTTTGTGGTCAGAAGGGGATGTCGTCATCCATGTCATCGAAATACGGCTTTTTCTTTGCTGGCGCGCTCTGAGCCTGAGCCTGCGGCCGTTCAGCCTGTGGCGCCGGCCGCGATTCGCCATCGCTACTCTTTCCGCCGATCAAATCAATCTCGCTAACGCGCACCTCAAGCGACGTTTTCGTTTCGCCGTCCTTGTTCGTCCATTCGCGCAGATTCACCGATCCGCTGATTCCGACTTGTCCTTTTGCAGGTATTGCGCCAGCCTTTGCGCCAGGTCGCAGAACACGGCGCGATGCCACAGTCGTTTCTTCTTGTCGCCGAATCCAACATCAACGGCAACTGAGAATTCAGTAACGGCGGTGCCGTTCGGGATGTATTTCTGCTCTGCGTCACGGCCAAGTCGGCCGGTGAATGTCCATACGTTGAGACTCATTTTTTTGTCCTTGCTGTGTGATGTCAGGCGGCTTTGAGATTACCGGCGGTTGTCGCCCGCCCGTTCTCGATCCAGACCGCCTCAATGTTGTCCGGCAGATTCGCCGGCAGCGCCTTCAGCGTCGCGAAAAGCAGCGCTGTTTCGATCTGCCCTGATGAAGACAGATCGTCCAGCCAGAACAGCAAGTCCTCGCGACCCTCAATGTCGAGCACGTCGACCCGGTCCAGAACGAGCAACTTTTCGCCGGACAGATGCGCGATCGTCTCGGCGATCATGGCGTCGACGCGCCACTGGTCTGACTCAGAGAGCAGCCGATAGGGGCGGCCGCCTGCGGTTATTTCCATGTCGGCCGTGATGGTGACGATCGGCCACTCGGTAGAAAGGCTGCTATCTGCAAGCCGCGAATTCACCGGGCCAAGCGCCTCTCCGAGCATCTGTCCCGGTATCCCGTCCGGCGCCAGTGCGGCGGCGATCGTTTCCCATTGCTGCACGTCGCCGTGGTGCTTCGCGGCGTCTGCGGTGCGCTTGTCGGCCTGCTGCGCTGCGCGTTCCGCATCTTCCAGTTCGCGGATGGATTTCTGCAGCTCTGCGCGCTGCTGTTTCAGATCGTCGGTTGCCGCCTTCAGCGTGTCCATTTCGCCGGTGTTCGGGCATTCAGCCAATCCGGCGTCTTCGATTTCGGCGAGCGCCTTTGCGGCGGCGTCTGCGGCGCCCAGGTCGCGCTTTCCGTTCTCGACGGATCGGCGCATAAGGTCGGCGGCTTGCTTGTATTCGCGCAGCTTCCCGGCGGCTTCGTGATCGACTGGAGGGGGCGGCGTGAATTCGACAAGGGCGCCGTTGGCGTGCGAGTGCCGTAGCACCGTTCCGCAGTTTGGGCAGTCGTAGGTCGGCTCATCCGGCAGGCGCGGGCCAGCGTTACGGCTCGCCTCGGCGAACTTCTCTTCCCACTGCTTCAGTTCGGCTTCGTCGCGCGCGATCTTGTCGGCGATGCGCGCGTATTTGCCGGCTTTCTCGCGCAGCTCGGCGAGCCTTCCGGCCTGCTCTGCCGCGCGCTTTGCGCGCCCGTTCATGTCGCCGAGCGTGCCGGCGTTGGCTTCGATCTGCGCGTCAAGGCGTGACAGCGCGTCACGTGTTTCAGGCAGCTTGTTGGCGCCGGCTGGCGCTGGCGCATTTGCCCGCCAGCTTGCGGCCTTGACGCCGCCGTATGTCTCGCCCGTGATCGCGCGCCAGGCGGCCTTGGCGTCGCGCGCCTTGGCTTGGGCCTCTTTGTGTGCTGCGTCGCTGCCGGCGCGCAAATGCGGGGCGATGATGTCGATCTTGTCGGCCGAGCAGCCGCCGCGCTCGTACATGCGCCTGATAACCTCGTCCCCGGTGATCGAGATCCCGGTCAGCGCGAACAGAAGCTGCCGGCGCTCGTTGGCGTCGAGGCTCGCGAACCGCTGCGCATCGAGAACGAACGGCAGCAGTTCGGACGGTCGGACGCTGCCAGTCTGCTCGTGTGCGCCGTTTGGAATGGTGATAGCGGACTGCCCGCCGTCGTTCTCTACAACGGCGTAGCCGACCTCGGAATCGTCCGACACGAGCTGTTTGTACTCTTTCTTTAGGAAGACTCGCGACGGCTCGCCGGTCAGCGCCATGCGCACGGCCTGGGCGACGCTTGATTTGCCGCTGTGGTTTTTCCCGCAGACCAGCAACACGGGGCGAGAAAGCTTCAAGTCGACGTCTCTGGCGCCGATGAAGTTCTTTGCGGTGATTGCCGAGATTCTCATCTGACTCTCCTCTTGTGCGCCTTGCGGCGCTTGGCCTTGAGTGCTTCGCGTTTGGCGGCGGCTACCGTATGCCGGCCGCCGCTGCCGCTTCCGGCTGTTACTGGCGCTTGGCCGTATCCAGGTCGCGGCGATCAATCGGCCTGGCCGAAGCGGTTGCTGGCCAAAACACCATCCGCAGCCAGCTCTGGAAAGTGAATTCCCCTTCCCATCACTCCACCCCCATCGAACCGCGCTCGCGGCGCTGGCGTGGCGCCGCCGGTTGTTGCTGTTGCTGCTCGGCGACCTCAGCGGCGCGGGCGTTCGCCTCGTCCTCTTCGGACCAGTCGCTTTGCGTGGCTGGCTCTGCCTTCGGCATCTGCTGCGGAACGGTCTGGGGCTGCTTTTCGTCGGGATTCATGCGCTCGCTTTCTTCAGCGTCGCTGGGCCCGTCTTTTCTCGCCGCGTCTGGCTTCACGACTGATTTGAGCCCTTGAGCGCCCGTCTTTTTGGCGCGATCATCTTGCTCGGCAGAAAACCAATCGTCCGGGCCGCTCATTCCGTCCTTGATGCTTGCGTAGATTTTGCGCAGGCTGACGATTTGCGCTGGCTGAATGGCGTCTATTCGGCGCTGGATGCGGGCCTCGACTTGCGCCTTTGTCACGCCGATTGAAGCAAACGCTGAAACCAGTTTCTGCACTGCCTCTTGGCTGGTATCGGCCGTCGCGTGCATCGTTACCGCGCACTGATCTACAGCGGCCTCTGTCACGTCGCCCGGAATGATCGACAAGATGCAGGAGCGCACGCGGCGCTGCGCCATGTTGGCTACCAGCTCGTAAATCTCGCGCTCGTCTCTCGTCTTTCGGCCGCCGGACTTCGTGTCGATCCAGTGGCGAACTCGGAAATTCAGCGGGCGCTCAGTGTTGGTTTCAAGATCCCAGGCAAACGCCTTCACGTCGGAGTACCCAACTCCGTCCCGGTCCTGTCCGCGAGACATTTCGCTGAATCCGAACTTGATATTCCCCCATTGCTGCGCGATCGTCTCAGCAAGCCTAATGGTCGGACCGCTTACGTCTTGCCCGCCCTTTGCGTAGCTGTAGATTGCAGCATTTGCCAAAGACGGCCGGGTGCAGGAATTCAGAATTCGGTCCATCGCCGCTATCTGGTTGCGCGGATTCTGTTGCGCGATGACCATTGCCGCCTGAATTTCAGCGATTGCCCGGTGATGGTCTGAGGTTGCTGCGGAGCTTCCTGCCGCTTGCGGAGCAGAGCTTCCGAAAGGGTTTGAAACGACGTTGTTCATGACGCCTCCTGTTATTTGATCAACAGCGGGCGGTTGCCGACTGTCGTGGTTGTGAATTTCTTGATGTGGTCAGCGGCCGGCGACAGGTCGAGATACGCGGCCTGCCAGTCGGTTTTCTGGCTGTCCTTGTTGCTCTTCCATGTTGCTATCCACTGGCCTTGGTAGATCACCGTTGCAGCCTTTCCGATGTGCAGCTTTATCTGGGTAACGAGAACTTCGGCGCGCGCCGCGAGTGCCTTAATGGCGCCTTTCGTTGCCCTTCAGTTCGGCGATCATTTCCGCCAGCTCGTCGTCGGCCTCGATCACTTCTCCGCAGTCGCGAGCGTACAGCCATCGCACATCATCTGCCGTCTCGGGGTCTGGTGGCTCGCGGTCCTGTACTCGGCGCCAGAATTCAAGTTCTCGCTCACGGATTCCGGCGATCGTCTCTTCGTCGCGCTCGATCCAATGCACGCGCGGCCGGTCGTCGAACCCGGTAAGCGCGGCCACTACCGCGCGGCGGCGCGGCTGGATCATCAAGCCGTGCATCACTTGGGCGGCGTAGTAGATCGGGATTTCGTCTGTCTCTTCTTCGCCCCAGAACTTTGCGGCGAACGGAGAAACGGTCTTGGCTTCGCCGTTGGTCGGCTCGCCGTCGATCAGCAGCTCAAGGTCGATTTCTGCTGCCAGGAACGGGAACGTTGGATCTGCGTAGCGCTGGTTTTGCGCGACCAGTTCAACCTCGTGTCCGCGCTCGCGCAGTTCGTCGACGAGCATTTCAACGACGATCGGTTCCCAGCGCTTGCCGCGCCGGAAAAGCTTTGCCTTGTCGGCGGGCGTCTCTTCTTCGACGGCTGCGCCGGTCTTTTCCAAGTACAGAGCAAAGGCAGATTTCCAAGGCGAAACGCCGAGGATGCTGGCAACGTCGCTGCCGCCGATGTAGGTCGCCCTGTCGGGCGTGTAGATTCCTTGCTCCGCGTTCATGCGTCAATCTCCATGTCGAATTCAATCCGCAGGCTGTCGAGCATTAGCCCGAGCTGCAGACGGCATGCGCGCTCGTCTTTTGCCGCAAGCGCCGTTCCTGCTATGGCAAGCTGCCGATTCAGGTCGCGAAGCAGC
>JADJNH010000004.1 GCA_016714365.1 Candidatus Vicinibacter affinis
CGTACAAATGACCAGACTTCACCTATGGCTAGGCGGCTGGATTGGAATATCCCAAGTATTGTGTGCGTGCTGACGCTGGCGCGATACGCACCTAATTGGGAAATGAGATTTTACGCATGGGCTACATTGAGGGCGATAAAGAATGACAAATGATGAGCGAGAACAATCAATATCGGGAATGTGGGTAAAGTATCTTGAAGGCGCAGCAATTGCGCTTCGTTGTGCTATTGGATCTCACGAAGCAATGGGCGGGCGCGTGCATGGAAGGAGATACGATAGGCGTGCAGTAGAAGCTTTGCGCGGGGTGTTGCCGTATTGCCTGCACCCGGCATCAAGCGGGGACAATGCGCCGTTTGTTTGGCTAAACCGAGATTACAAGCCTTTAGGAGTTTTGCCATTCAATGAATTCGTCACGTATTCTGACTTTCCTTGGATGCACGTTTGTAAAGAAGACCCGCGAATTGCGTTTATTTTGTCTGAATGCAAGCGGTGCAATGCTTTTTGTGACGGGCATCCAATATTCTATCTGTATGACGACGCAACTAGCCCGAGGAGAAGCAAGGAGAACGCAACTAGACTACTTGGAATCATTGAGCGAGTGCTTGCCACAAGCGGCAATCATGTTCCGCAATGCGACATTGAGGGCGATAAAGAATGACCGCAAGAACTAACGGCGCCGAATTCAAGGCGTATTACAACGACAAGAGCGTGTGGCCAGAAGGATGGTGGCACGAAGATGCCATCATCACCGTCAACGGAGCAGACATTGACGGCGCGGACTATGACGAACAATATGACATAGGATCGGTAGGAGACGATGCCATTATCACAATATCCGATGGATGCATCTACAAATATGACGGGAGTCCGCTGACCCTATCAATGGAAACCCACTTTACGCGGTGGCGAAAAGTCAGAAGACAGAGCTCGTCGTTGTCGAGGTTGAGAAGGCGCGCAAGACGGAATTCTTGGAAGCCATCAAGCGAGCTGGCGCCAAGGTCGTGAAATGACAAGCAGGCGCAATCTCTTTCGATCAGTCCTGAATCGACACCCTGAACGGGTCAGCCCTGCGGCGATGTTCCCGTACGTTTCTCAGTGACTCGCAGACCTTTGGGCATTTTCTCTGGTTTGACATGATCAACGCCACCCCTACCGCCACTGGAGCGCTAGGCCAGCTCGGGACAGTCCCTGATACGATCATGATCGCCCCGAGAGCTGCGCCGCCAGCAAGCACAAGATAACCAATCCTTGTCATCGCCTTTGTGCATTGCGTCATCATGTTTATCGCTTCGTGGCAGTGCCAAACAATAACCACCAAAGAACATGCGACCACAGTTTGCAAAAATAGGCCAAGTGTCATTTTTGTGGATCTTTAGAAGTGAGCTTATCAGATGCCAGCAGAATTGCTGGCCCGATCCGAGAGTAAGCGAGAAACCCAATGCCGACAGCTACGGGGTATTGGAGAATGTCGCGCGCGAACTGCGTAGCAAACAAGACCTCTTGTATCTTCACCACCTCGACAGCCAGTGGAGTAAGGAATCCGGCGATCACGCTGGATATGGCGTTTGCCGCAAGTCGCTTTGCCAGAGGTTGCGGGCCGTCCTGGTACGATAGCCACCATAGCCCGCCGACAGAGCCAGCAACTAGATACTGAGGGTGCAGTCCGGTAGCAATACCGAAGAAGGTAAGCCCAGCAGACGTTACTGCAATCACGGCCGCTGCTTCAGCCATTTGCCGTTCCTCGTTTGTTGTTCTCGTTCATAGTCTTGCATTCTACTCCATCGCGCCTATACTTGACTTTCTGCCGACAATATAGCGGAGCCGTTAGCATACGAATGTCGGCTATACACCAAAGGCGCGCAGTATCATCCCGCCGAAGATTGCCACCGCCCCAATAGCGACCATTACCAAAATCCCTGCGCCGTTGATGTCCATGTCTGAGAATCTGAATTTTGCATTCTCTTCATCTTCATTTTTGCTCATGGCTTCAGAGCCTCTCGTGCGTCTGCCCGCATTGGCCTCGATACCGTCTTCAAGAATCTGTCGGCGCCTTCTGCTCTGGCGTCTCGGACCCTCTTCGATACAGATGCCGGGTTGATGACGACAATCATTTTAGGATTGTCCAAGTTCCACTGCCTGACAGCGGCCATCGCTTCTTTGCGCGCTTCCGTATCGCCGCTGAGTATCGCGTCGGAAATGGCTGACGTGAATTCCTCTCGCTTGACTTGGACCATACGATTGTCCTGCGCAATGTCGCGCTTGATCTGGCCGTAATCGGCAACCGCTTTCGGGTTGAAGCCGATAGCCTTGGCGAGCGATTCAAGTTCGTTCGTTGGAACCGTCCGCCTTCCCTTCTCGTCCTCGCCGTACCCGGTCGCAGCCATCGTAACGCCTTTGTCCAGGTTCTTTATTGCGTTAGGAGCAACGGCCATTGCTGCGCGCCATTCGTGGCCAGTGGCGATGTTCTCAAGCGCCTTTGCTACGCCCTGCACGACGCTTGCGGCCGGCCCGAACACCTCTACCGCGTCGCGTGATTTGTCGATGCTAGAGAGCTTCAGCGCCCCGGTGCCGGGTATCAAATTTCCCATGCCAAACCGGGAATGCATGTCTATGCCCATTTGACTGGCTGCGCCTTTGAGAAGAATGTCTGCCGTGCGCTCGCCAAACACGCTAGACGCCGCGTTGCTAAGCGTTTTGCTCGCGTTGGTGCCGAATCCTAGCCACTGGCCGATAGTGTCTATGATGTCCTCTGCATCATCTTCAAACGGCAGCCCACCGCCGCCAGCGGCGAGCAGCAGCATGCCAAGCATAACGGCCCTTTGCTTTGGTGGCATGCGCTTCAGCAATTCAAGGTACATGATGCTGAACTGCTTGAAGGTCATAATGACTGCCCCAGGCGCCCCGCGCCCGACGTTCATCCGGTTCCCTTTGTTGTAGATGCCCTGCGTATCTGTTACCGCCTTTTCTGCAAACTCGAATGCGCTCTTGGTCCCGGTCGCCATCAGATCTTGGTGCGTCATCTTCTCGGCGATCTGGAATGCGGCTATGAACGTCGTCCTGCGGTTGAAGGATTCAGCCATCGCGAACGGAGCGCCCCAGGCCCGCAAGAAGCCATTGGCTACCCGACTGCCGGCGAAGATGTTATTGGCCGCCGTCGCCGTGAGCTGGTGAATCTCTTGGGGCGCAGTTACGCCGTCCTGCTCTGCTCGCTGTAGCGCAGCGCCAAGGCTTCCTGTGATCTTGGCCGGGTCTTTGATAGCCATGCGTGCAGCCACAGCAAGGCGCCTTCCAAGGGCGCCGGCCCCTTCGTACCTCGTAAGGTAGGGGAAGGTCATCATGGGAACCTGCGACAAGTTCACCATTGCCGATGCAATCGAGCCGCCGAGGAAGTTGAAGAACAGATAGCCGCGAATCGCCTGCGCCTCTTCCCTTGGCTTTGATACGTACTCGTACAGCCGGATGGCCTCTGATCCGATGTCGCCGCCGTCCTGCTCTGCCGCCTCTGCAGCTTTGCGCATGTCGCCCATGTGGTAGCTGCTGGACGTATGGCGAGCGTTCGAGACGATGAATTGTGACAGCGTTCTGCGGATGTCTCGGTCGAAGCCTGGCGTTCCTTTCCGGTGAATCAGCCGCTTCATGATCGAACGGTCGTTTGTCGCTACCCGCAAAAACTCCTGGAAAGGCTCAAGGCTCTCCTTGTCCATGTGCTCGGCGAACAACTGCACCGCCTCAAGGTTCATTCCTTCGTAGAGCTTGTACTTCTCCGTGTTGTGAATGCCGGTTGTAACCGTCCATTCAGGATGCTCGGCACGAATTGCCTCTGCTACCTTGTTCGCTTGGTACTGCCCGGATCTTGGCACCAGAGGGACGCCTTCGTACATGCCGAAGAACTGCGTATTGCCATCGTCGTCCTTGGCGGTAACGGTGTGGTCCCCGAAGCGCATCAGCGGAAAATAGCCGTGATCCTGTAGCTGTTTGTTCTTGTCGACGATGCCGGTGATATCCTTGATCGTTTTGTCTATGCGCTCTGACTGCGCCTCTACGGCAGCAAGAAGCTTGCGCATCTGCTTTTCTGCATCTTCGCCAGTGATTCCGTTCTCGCCTTCCATCTGCTTCAAGATGCTCATCTGAGATTCGATAAGCGCTTTTTGTACCCGCGCCTTTTCTTCCTCAAGCTGCTGTATGACTTCTTCTGCCATATCGGCAATATCCAGCGCATTGTCGAAGTCGATACCGTTCTGCTTCGCGTGCCGCGCTATTACAGACTTCGCCATTTCGTCCATGCTCGTCCCAGCCGCCGCAAGCGCCTCACGGTACAGCTTGATTTGCCGATCGGTAAGCTTGTAGGTTTGGCGCAGCCTGATCATCAGAGAAGATAACGCCCTTCGTCGGGCTTCCTCCACCGTACAGCGTGCCCTCGTACAGCGGTGCGGCGATTGCATCCACGTCGGCGCGGTGATTCTTGCCGGTTAGGTCGCCCCATGATTTGATGTTGCTTAGAGACTCCTTCGCGTCAGCAACGCTCTTGATTTCGTGGAACAGCGTTGGCGCTTGCTGCTGCGCCATGACTGCGAATCGAGACACGTCAGATAGGAATCTTTGCCCAAGGTCAAACACCTTCTTGAACAGCGGCTTGCCCTCTGCGGCCCACTTCTCGGCCTTGTGGTACTGCGTATTGAACGGAGTGATCCACGAGGTAGCCTTGTCGCTGTGCATGGCGTTAGCGACGACTGAGCGCACCGACTTAGGCGAATTGTCGCTGATCCAGTCGTGCGCGGCGTTGAACCGGATGTCTGG
>JADJNH010000005.1:300000-507500 GCA_016714365.1 Candidatus Vicinibacter affinis
TAACAAATTTACCTTCTTCACGCAATATAATCCCCCTTGCTGAATTTGCGAAAATAAAAGAAGTACCTTTATACTTGAAATAAAAACAGTTGAAAGCAAAAAAATCATTTGGACAACATTTTCTAATAGATCAGGAAATTATAAATAAAATTATCGATGCTATATTAAAAATAGATTCCAAGAATGTTTTGGAAATAGGTCCAGGAAAAGCCGCAATAACCAAATTGCTTATTAGAAAAGTTGAAAATTTCAAGGCAGTCGATGCAGACAAGGATATGTTTGAGTTTTTGGTCAAACAATTTCCAAATAAGAAGAATGTATTTATACTTCAAGATGTTTTGAAGACCAACTTTGAGGAAATCTTCAAAGGTGAAGAGTTTTTACTTTGTGGAAACTTTCCATATAACATTTCCTCACAAATTATTTTCAAAGCACTAGAAAACAATCATCTTGTACCAGAGTTTCTGGGGATGTTCCAGAAAGAAATGGCTCACAGAATTGTGGCAAAGCCCAGAACAAAAGACTATGGGATACTTTCAGTTCTTTGTGCTTTGGTTTTTGAGAGAGAACTTTTGTTCGACATATCACCCGAGAGCTTTTCGCCTCCACCATCAATCATGTCAAGCTTTGTATACCTTAAAAGGAAAAAACACGATATTGATAAGGAAACTTTTTCAAAACTTAAGACCTTTGTAAAAATGTCATTTCAATTCAGAAGGAAAACCTTACGAAATAATTTGAAAACTTCGAATATTCCTTTGGATGAATTAAAAGATGAATATTATGATAAGAGGCCGGAAGAAATTTTACCAGAAGAATTTCTAAGACTCACGAAGAAATTTTTAATATGATCAGCTTACTGTTATTACCTTTGATAAAAAAATATGGGATTTCAAGATAGGATTAATCAAGATCTAAAAGAAGCAATGAAGGCAAAGAATGAAAATTCTTTGCGAGCCATCAGAGCTATTAAGGCTGCAATTTTGCTAGCGAACACAGATGGAAGTGGTCAGGAAATGACAGAAGAACGAGGCATACAAATACTTCAAAAGTTAGTTAAGCAGAGAAAAGAGTCTTTGGAAATTTATGAGAAACAAGGACGAGAAGATTTAGCAGCAATAGAAAGGCAAGAAATTCAAGTGCTTATTAAGTATTTGCCAGAACAAATGAGTGAAGAGGAGCTCAGAAGTACAATATTAACTTTAATCCAGGATTTAGGTGCTACAAGTGCGGGCGATCTTGGGAGAGTGATGGGGGTAGCATCTAAGCAGTTGGCTGGAAAAGCTGACGGGAAGTCAATTTCTTCGATTGTTAAAGACCTGCTGTCTAAAGGTTAAATCACAAATTCAAATTTTAGTTTCCAGGTTAATAACAGGATTTAATTTGCCTATTTCCAAATTCTTGGAAAGGTTTATCTTTAAGCCTCAATCAAGAAAATTTTATGGAAAACCAAAGCAGTAAATCCTTCAAGCCATTCGTTGATCCAAATGTTATAGTTCCTGAATTTACAATTAAGGCTATAGTTCTTGGAATTCTATTTGGTGTTATTTTTGGTGCCTCAACAGTGTATCTGGCCTTAAAGGCTGGATTGACTGTTTCTGCATCCATACCTATTGCAGTTCTTGCAATTTCTCTTGGGAAAAAGTTTTTAGGCACGACTATATTGGAAAACAATATCATACAAACAACGGGTTCAGCAGGTGAATCTATTGCTGCCGGAGTCGTATTCACATTACCAGCATTTCTATTCTTATCAGACCCTTTAGTCGGTGATTCATATTTTAAATATTGGACAATTTTCACTTTAGCTGTATTTGGGGGGATTCTTGGAACATTGATGATGATTCCTTTGAGAAGGTCTCTAATAGTAAAGGAGCACGATACCCTTCCCTATCCTGAAGGTACTGCATGTGCTCAAGTGCTCATTGCTGGAGAAAAGGGAGGTGATTTTGCGCGAAGTGCATTTTATGGATTAGGCTTTTCTATGGTTTATGCAATTCTCCAAAAAATTTTCCACGTTATTGCCGAGCTTCCTAAATGGGGAACTGAACAAGCGAACAAGTTTTTTCCATCAGCAGTTGTAAGTTCTGAGGTAACGCCGGAATATCTTGGTGTTGGTTACATTATTGGTCCAAAGATTGCAGGGGTCTTGGTCGCAGGAGGTGTTTTAGCCTCTTTAGGATTAATTCCATTACTATCATATCTTGTTCATCCAGATATTATAGCAACCCAATTAGCTAAGTTAAATTTGTTGGATGTAAATCAAGTAAGTGAAAAATTTGGATGGGATCCTACAAGCCACACATTTACAAATACAGCCGAAGCTGTTTACAGGGCATATATTAGACAAATTGGTGCAGGGGCGGTAGCTGCAGGAGGTTTCATTACATTACTAAAAACTATTCCTACCATAGTATCTTCTTTTAAGGAAAGTTTGGGTTCAATGAAAGAAAAAGTTTCTGGAGGAATGCTACGTACTGAAAATGATCTTTCGTTTAAAGTAGTTCTAATTGGATCATTGATTTTGGTACTACTTTTAGCTATACTTCCTCAAATTCCAGGGACATCTGTCATCAGTAAACTATTGTTGGGAATTTTGGTAATTGTATTCGGCTTCTTTTTTGTTACAGTATCAAGTAGAATTGTTGGAATTATTGGTTCAAGTAATAATCCGATATCTGGAATGACCATTGCAACAATTATGGGTACAGCATTAGTGTTTATTGCCGTTGGTTGGACAGGAAAAGTTTATGAGCCCATGGCACTGGTAATTGGAGGTATGATTTGCATTGCGGCTGCAAATGCCGGAGCAACTTCTCAGGATTTAAAAACAGGTTATATCGTTGGCGCTACTCCAAAATATCAGCAATTGGCCTTGTTTATCGGAGCAATTTTTTCATCTATGGTCATTGGCTTTACCGTTAAATATCTTGACACCCCAACCGCAGAAATGGCATCAAGAGGAATTCAACATGCCATAGGAGAAAAGTATGCTGCGCCACAAGCTACTCTTATGGCAACCTTAATCAAAGGCTTATTGTCTTTTAATCTTGACTGGGTATTTGTTCTCAGTGGTGTTTTTATCGCAATTGTTTTAGAATTGTGTCAGGTTAAAGCTTTGTCTTTTGCTGTTGGTCTCTACTTACCCTTATCTACAACCTTGCCTATTTTCATTGGTGGTGTAGTTAAGGGAATCGTGGATTGGAGGGCAAAATTTAAAAACATTGAATCTGAGGATTCTGAACTGGGCAAAGGAAGTTTATTTGCCACAGGTTTAGTGGCAGGAGGGGCTCTTGCTGGTGTAGTAGTAGCCTTGTTGACTGTTGACGAAGGAATTGCTGCTTCGATAGCTAATTTTAGTGCTGAACATGGACTTACTTCTTTGCTTGGAACAAATGGTTATTATTTGTTAGGGGTTGCTTTTTTTACTTTTATGGCTTGGGTGTTATTTAGAATTGCAACAAAACAAGAAAAGGTATAACATTTTGTTTATTCTGTATTAAGATTCGCAAACCAGATTCATTTGAATTGAATTTACATTGCTGCTTTTCTAAACCACTAAATATATATTTCTAAAAGTTAGAAATTAATGATTTATGATTAACCTACAAGTAAGCTAGCAATAAATATTTATAGAGATATTTAAATTCAAAATATCCAAAAAGTATGAGCAATTTAGTGAGAACTAAATGCATGGAAATATTTTTTGATTTCAAAAATTAGCATGATGGTCTCATTGAAATTTTTTAGTTTACTTTTTGAAATTTAAATACTGTAAACTAGATACTGCAATAAATTGATAAGCATTATTCACAAATCCAGCCAATAGCAAAATCATTAAAACGTAGTTTACTTTATTAAGGTAGCATAGATTAAATTGGCCAAATAATGCCCTCCATGAATAAATTTTTAAGCCAAAATATTAATTGCCTGAAATTTTCAAGAGGAGGCAATATGAAAATTTATTAACTTTAAGCCTCCATGAAAAGAGATTCAAGTCAGACTATCTTGTATGCAGCTAAAAATTGTATAGAAATTGAATATGCTGTAATTGGTCATCTTTTAAATAGTTTAGACGAATCATTTGTTAAGACAGTTCAAAGAGTTTTTGATTCAAAAGGTCGATTAGTCGTAACCGGAATAGGAAAGAGTGCAATTATCGGCCAAAAAATAGTTGCAACTTTAAATTCTACAGGAACACCAGCTTTGTTTATGCATGCAGCAGATGCCATTCATGGTGATCTTGGCATGGTACAAGAAATCGATATTGTTCTCTGCATTTCAAAAAGTGGAGAAACTCCGGAAATAAGGGTATTAATTCCTTTAATTAAATCAAGACGAATCCAACTAATTGGAATGTGTGCACAAATAAATTCATACCTCTCCAAACAATCGGATTATCTATTGTACACACCCATAATGAAAGAAGCTGAACCGAACAATTTAGCTCCGACAGCAAGCACAACAGCACAGATAGTCATGGGCGATGCATTTGCTGTTTCACTATTGGCATTAAGAGGTTTTGGTCCGGAAGATTTTGCAAGATTTCACCCTGGAGGATCACTAGGAAAACAACTGTATATGAAAGTTGATGATTTTTATCAACTTCATGGACGCCCAAATGTAAGAATGGAAACATCTTTGAAGGAGACTTTGATAACGATATCTTCGAGCAGATTGGGGGCGACAGCAGTGCTTGATCATGAGGAAATGCTTATAGGAATTATCACAGATGGAGATATCAGAAGATTTTTTGAGAATGAAACAGAACTTAAGGGCGTTTCCGCAAAAAACCTAGTCCAAAAGAATTGCAAAACAATTCAGCTGGGGGAAATGGCTGTTAGCGCTGTGCAAATGATGCAGGAAAACAGCATTTCGCAATTGATCGTAATGGATGGGAACAAGTACTTGGGAATGGTACATGTTCATGATCTATTAAAGGAAGGTATTTTATAATTTAAAACGCAGGTATATGTTCTTTCCAATTGGAGATGATCAAGTTCAGGGAGGCAACAAACCTCTATTTTCCTATTCATTAATATTTGCAAATGTTCTGGTGTTTTTTTATGAGCTCAGTTTAGGCTCAGAAATGAGCAATATATTTGTAAGCCAATATGGAGCAATTCCTTCAGAAATTTTAGGTGGTCAAGATTTTTATACATTAATATCATGCATGTTTTTACATGGCGGCTGGATGCATTTAATAGGAAATATGCTATTTCTGTGGGTTTTTGCTGATAATATTGAGGCTGTTATTGGTACAGTTAATTTTATTATTTTCTACATACTTGGAGGTGTTGCCGCATCAGTTGTTCATGTATTTTTTAATCCATACAGCGAAATACCAATGATTGGTGCAAGTGGAGCAATATCGGCAATTATGGGGACCTACTTAATTATGTTTCCTTCTTCGAGAATAAAAGTTTTGATTCTATTATTCTTCACAGTAGTTTATGTTCCAGCCCTATTTTTTTTAGGAATTTGGATTGTGCAGCAAATGATTGCCGGAGTGGGTTCACTGAATCCAACTGCCGAAGAGTCAGTTGGTGTTGCCTGGTGGGCACATATAGGAGGATTTGCATTTGGAGTAGTTGCCGGCTTTATTGCAAGAAGACAGTACAGACATAGATATAGATATGAATCGGGAGAATGATTTTACTGAAAAGATTATAAATGATAAATTCAAAATTGAGAAAGACAAATTGTTATCATTTGGTTCTGTTTTTCTTTTTTATTTTATGTTCTTGTGACATTCAACAGAGTACAGTTTTTAATGACCAATTTGGAGGTCATTTTCGTCAAAGAATGTTGCTAAATTCTTTAAGGCAAGAGTTTTTCGAAAGTGGATGTAATAGTGATCCAGAAAAATTTCAAAAGGCTTTTGATTCCATCCAAGTGGAATTAGTAAAAATGGAATTTGAGATAGGATCTAGTCCAATGTTGCCGAATTCCATTAAAAATGTTCATTTTCTATTGGAAAAGGATTTTTATTACACAGTTGAATTTGAATTTCTAGACCTTAAGACCTTGAACAATGCATTAGAAATAATAAGATTGATTAAACGAAGTAAACTTGAAAAATACTTTCCAGAGGAAGAAAATGAATTTGATTTTTCAAGACAAACATTTGAGTTAGACAAACATCACAACTTTATTATAAAGTATAAGGATAATATATTTCGCGATACGACTTCGTATGGAAAAGTAAGCCTAATGAATGATACTTCTAATTTAATTGTGACCGATCATTTTGATGAAGAGCTATTATATGATGAATTTATTCCTAACACCCTATTGAATTCGGGTAAAATCGAAATGTCAAATAAAGCCGGAGAGATATCAGAAGGAGAAGATTTTTTTAACGCTATGAGCATACAGATATTGCAAGAATGGAAGTTTCCGAGGGAAATCCGGAAAATTAAAATCAATATAGAAAATAAGAACCTGCTGCAATTTAATGGTGTGAACCTTTGGATGAAAGTAGATGATCAAATGTTAGAGTCAATTGAAGACATTAAGGAGATAAAAGCAATAATAAGCTTCAAAAAATAGTTTATAACAAGTTCTTGAAAGCAACATACCATTCTTTCCAATCTGACCTTTTTTTGATGACCACCTCATTATATTCTTCCAAAGAAGCATAGTCTTTATTATCTGTTTGTTGAATTATATTTATCATACCTGGAGCAATTAATTCAATAGGTATTTGATTCTGATTAAAATAGTGAGCATGGATTCTGGCATGATGTAAAATTGAAATTGCTTCTGCCGGACTAAGGTTTGCTTGAGTTGATTTTATTTTTTGTTTTCCGTCAATTGTTTTTCCAACTCTCAATTCTCTAAACATAGTCACTAATTGTTCCATTTGTTTTTCTTTGATTTTTGGGAGAGATACATCCAACAATTTTTCCATTTGTTTAACCCTGAAGTCGACTATTTTAATTTCTTCCTCAAGTGAAGAAGGTAATGGCATTAAAATTATATTAAATCTACGCTTTAACGCAGAAGACATTTCATAAATACCTTTGTCTTGGTCATTGGAGGTTGCAATAACATTAAACCCTCTAACGGCCTGAACCTGTTTATTTAATTCAATCACCGGGAGTACCTTTTCGGATAAAACTGTAATAAGGGCATCTTGGGTCTCGGTGGGGATTCTTGAAAGTTCTTCAATTCGAACAATTTGTCCAGAACGCATAGCGGACATAATAGGTGAAGGGATCAAAGCTTCCTCAGAGGGTCCATTAGCAATTAAGGATGCATAATTCCACCCATATCTTAAATTGTCCTCATGTATTCCGGTGGTCCCTTGTATGAGTAAAGAAGAATTTCCGCATATTGCTGCGGTTAAATGTTCTGCTACCCATGTTTTAGCGGTACCAGGTAGTCCTGTTAAAAGTAAAGCCCGATCAGACAGAAGTGTGGCAATAGCTAATTCCAAAATTTTCTTTTCTCCAAAGTATTTGGGTGAAATTATTGTTCCATCGGGTAATTTAGTCCCTAGTAAATACATCAAAACAGCATTAGGGGAAAGTTTCCAAACGCTTGGTTTGTCATTTTGGTCATATTTTTTAAGGGCTTCCAACTCATGAGCAAAAGTTATTTCTGCGAATGGACGAATAATATCAAGCTGCATGGTTTTGTGTAGATTATTTTACTTCTAATAAGCTCCAGGCCTGAGCCTTTTGACTAAACAAAGATTTAGTTTTATGCCAGGTAGATTTGAAAAACTCTGATTTTCTGTAATTTTCTAAATGTGAAAGATCTTTCCAAAAGCTGAGTGTACACATTGAACTTTCGTCATCAGCATCTTCTAAAAGTACAACATCCAAACAGCCTTCAAATTTTTTAATTACTTCGACACTTTCATAAAACAAAATAATGAAATCCTTTTTTAATTCAGGTTTAAAATGCATTTTTACAAACCGTGTAATCATTCAAAAACAATTTGTAATGTTTCATCAGCCTTGATATCAAGAGTTTTAGCAGCGTTTGAACCGCAAAGGGCTAAAACCATATATCCAGCATCGTTAAAATAAAGATAAAAACTACCATTATGGACATTGTTTTCATCAAGTTCAAAATTAGATATTATCTGGTGGGTTTTTGTATGAAATGAAAACATTCTTCCAGCAGTTATCCTCTCAAAAGGATCCTTCTGAATATTAAATATCAAATTTCCAAAACGATCTACGAAACAGACCCTACTTTGTATCCTATCTTTTTGATAGACAGGCGAAACATTAATCTTAACAATAGGGTCTTCACATGGATCAAAGAGCTCAGACAAATCTTCTTCAGACACAATATGTTTAATAACAGAAGAAATTCTTTCTCTAAAACGGAAACAATCATCACTGACCCTGAAAATTTTTTCAGGTTTGTATTGATCACAAATTAGACTTAGAAGTCCGTTGTCAGGAAGGATAAAAAATTGGCCTTCCCACAAAGCTAATAAGATGCCTCGGTCTTCTCCAACATTGAAAACCCAACAAATATGAATACTACCTTCTGGAAAGGATCTGAATGCATTGGATTGAATAAAAGCAGCTTGAACTAAATCAAAGGAAGGAATTTCATGGCTAATATCTACAAGGTTAACCGTAGGATTTTCCTTAAGAATTGTAGCTTTGAGCGCAGAAAGTCGAAAATCCTTATTGCCAAAATCGGAACAAAGAGCAATTAATTGGGGTTTATGGATATAAGTCATTGATAAGTTATTAAAATTCGTTGGAAAATTACTCAATTCCTAATTATCCTATAGCTTTGTAAACTTATAAATTAATTATATTAAATAAATCTTGTTTTATAATATTTTTTAAATCAAAAAATTTGTCCCAAAGCGAAATTATTCTAAACATTGAAAACGTTGATCCATTGGCACTTTATGGAGAAAACAACGCCAAACTGAATTTATTGAGAAAAGCTTATCCTGAGCTGGTTATAACCTCCAGGGGAACCCAGTTGAAAATTTTAGGAGAGAAAAAGGATACACAGGAGGTGAAGCATAAAATAGAGTTAATGGTTAAGTTATTGCGAAGTAATCATGAACTGAGTCTCCAAACGATTGAAGATTTAATTCAAGGAGAAAATCCCTATCAGATTCAAATCTCACAACAAGAGAGTAAACAGGTTTTAGTACATGGTAGGGAAGGAAGGGTAATTTATGCAAAAACAAAAAATCAACAACTTTTAGTAAAGGCTGCAGAGGAACACGACATTATATTTGCCATTGGCCCTGCAGGCACCGGAAAAACCTACACGGCTGTGGCTCTTGCAGTCAGAGCCCTAAAAAATAGACTTGTGAAAAAGATCATACTCACAAGGCCTGCAGTTGAAGCAGGAGAAAATCTTGGTTTTCTTCCAGGCGACTTAAAAGAAAAAATTGATCCATATTTAAGGCCGTTGTATGATGCATTGGACGATATGTTTCCTTCAGAAAGACTTTCACAATTGATAGAAAGCAGGGTCATTGAGATTGCTCCACTTGCTTTTATGAGGGGTAGGACATTAGATAACGCCTTTATAATCTTGGATGAGGCACAAAATTCGACAACCCTTCAAATGAAAATGTTTTTAACCAGATTAGGCCCAACGGCTAAATGCATTATCACAGGAGATCTATCACAGATAGACTTACCATATCGTCAAACCTCTGGTTTGAAACAGGCATCAAAATTGTTAAATAAAATAGGGGGAATTACCTCAATTTATCTAACTAGAGATGATGTTGTCAGACATAGGCTTGTAAAAGAAATATTAAAGGCATATGAGGATGAATACAAGAAAAACAATCCATTAGAAGAAGAATAGAATATGAAAACATCAAGTATAATTTATAAAGGAGATATTAGAACTGAAGCCAAACACAATAAAAGCGGGCAATTAATATATACAGATGGTCCTACAGACAATTTTGGAAAAGGAGAAGCTTTTTCACCAACCGATCTTGTTGCAACAGCTTTAGGCTGTTGTATTTTATCTATTATGGGAATTGCCGCGAGAACCCATGAAATAGACATGGAAGGGACTAAGGTTGATGTTCAAAAAACTATGGCAGAAAACCCGCGAAGAATTGTAAAAATCGAAGTAGATATTTACATGCCGGATTTCGACTATGATTCTAGGAAAAAAGCGATATTGACAAATGCTGCAAAGGGCTGCCCCGTATCAAGGAGTCTGAATCATGAAATTGAAGAGGTTGTTACTTTTCATTGGAATTCATCGGGGGAAACGAAAAGTGAATAAATTAGTTGATAATAGGATTTTTTTGTAAAATCAAAATTAAACTAAATACTTATTATTTTAATTTCAACTCTTTGATTTAATAATCTTCCTTCTTTTGTTGAATTTGAAGCAACAGGTTGTCTTTTCCCATACCCTTTGTAAGAAATACGTTCTTCAGCTATTCCTTTAGCTAAGATATAATCACGCACTGCTTTGGCTCTATTGGTCGATAAGCGATCACAAAATTCATGACTAGGTTGGCCATTGGTATGACCTCCGATTTCAATGGTTATTTTTGGATTGGTTTTTAAAAAATCATACACTTCATCTAGAACAGGAAAAGAATTTGCATTAATTTTAAAACTGTCAGCAGGGAATTGAAGTTTTTCAATTTTTATAGTTTGGCCAACTTTAACTTTGGATTTATCTAGTTCTTTTAATATTTTTTGTTGCTTTTTAATTGAAACATTTGGTGATTCTGGTGTGCTTTTGATTTTTTCGGCTGAGCCAAGAATAGCAGTGTGAGATTTTTGTTCTGAGGCTTCAATTGCTGCTTTTTCATTTTTATATGCGAGGTATTTTTTCTTATCCTCAGGACATGGAATTAGTTTAATATTAGAGGCATTATCAAGGAGTAGGTTCCCATTATAGGGAAAAAGAACAGGGGTTTTGTAAAAGGCCTCAAGTTCAAAATAAGCCATATCGGATTTAGGTTTAAACTCAAAGTCAAATCTTTTCCAATCGGAATTTGCTACCGGTTCAGATTCTGCAAGTAATTCTTTCTGGTTACAGTATCCTTCACCACCATAAATTCTTAAAATTACAGGTGTAGTGAAAGGTTTAAGTTCCATGCTGCCTGTGTTGGATGCACTTTTATATTCAAGCGATCTTGTTAAATAAATTGAAAATGCATAACAGCGTCCCTTCTTTAATGGACTTGAAAGTTTCTGTCCAACACGTTCATAGGTTTCATTTTCTCTAACAACCATTCCTAAATAAGTGCTTCCATGATAAGCTGTCTTTGTAACCTTGAACAAGGGCTCCATCCCTGGAACCTGTGGTTGTATATCAGGTGGCGTTTCACTACGGAAGCCGCAATCAATCCAGGCAGCTGGAGGATTACAACACTGGGGCGTTCCTTCAAAAGAGCCATTAATGAGTACAATCATGGATGTATCGTTCTGCCCCATTAGTAATTGAGAAGAATAAAACAAAAAACCAATTAATATAATAAATCTAATACTCATGTACACTCTCTTGGAAAACTTAAACGTCAGACCCAATATTTTGTTGGAGAAAGTTAAGAAAATTATTTAATTAATTGAAACACAATTTGAAATTTAAATCATGTATCAATTTAATAAGTGGACAAAAGTGGATTTAGTTTAAATAAGCAAATATTGTTCAAAAAGAAAGGATCAAAATTAAATTTTTAAAATACCCTTTTTCCCCTTAAATTCATAGAGTAGAAACCAAGTTTTATCTTTTTTATCAATTATTGGGAATGAAAATGTTGAAACATTAACTAGGTCATTTTGATATAGAATTAGCTCATTCATATCATAAATTAGAATAGAAATGTTTTCATTTTTATACTCTTGGGATGACTTAAGAATTAATTTGTCATCCAATAGAATTGGTATAACTACCGGTGTATCCAGTAAGCAGGAATAAATTATTGAAAAGTCTTCATTATTTTGGTCTGTGTAGCTAAGCTTATAACTGACATTTACTTCGTGAAAAGAGTTAATTTGGTCAATGAGAAGTATTTCGGAGTGATTTCCCACAAAGTCTTTCAAAGGTTTAAAGTTTTCTAGATGGGTACTTCGCTGGATTTTTAAATTGTGAATTACTTCTGGAAAGTCAATTTTTAATTCTGCAAAGTCCGAACCAATTTGAGTAAATACAAAGGTAATTTTGTTTTCTGATGGGGAGTTTGCAAGACAATTTGAATTAACATACATTAATAAAAAGAGAACCAATTTGGTAGTTATGATTGAAGTTGAGTAGAAAGATTTAGCGTAACCAAACATATAATTATATATTATAATATATAATTATCAAAATATGTGCCAAATATGTAGGTTTTGTCAGATAGTGGTTATACACCATTTTTGGATATTACACCATTCTTATGATTTATATCTTGTGCTAATCCGATATCCAATTCCGGCGGATAATTATCTTTGCCTTAATATCATGTGCAAAAATGAGAATCTTAATGGTGTGCTTGGGAAATATATGTCGATCTCCGATGGCTCAAGGAATTATGGAAAAGCTTGTCAAAGATAGAGGATTAGATTGGGTAATTGATTCTGCTGGAACAAACGGAATGCATAATGGTGAATCTCCTGATAAAAGGGCTATTGAGGAGGCCAGAAACAGGGGAATAGATATTAGCCAACAAAGATCAAGGAAAATTAGAAAATCGGATCTTGAATACTTTGACATAATATTTTCAATGGATAACAGAGTTTTAAAGGAGTGCTTCAAAGTATTTGGTGACCGGTCAGACAAAAATATTAAATGCATAATGAGTTTTGTTAATTCTAATGAGGAAGTGGAAGATCCATATTATGATGGGAGTTTTAAAAAGGCATTTGATAAAATTGAAGCAGGTTGCCATGCGATGATCTCTCAATTCTCCTGATATAAAAAGTGTTAGATTTTTAATAATTTTAAATGATAAATAAATGATACAAGGAATTGAACAGGCAATAAATGAACAAATTGCAAAGGAAGCCGAAGCTAGTTTCTCATATTTAAGCATGGCAGTTTGGTGTGATTACAAAGGATTAGAAGGTACTGCCCAATTTTTTTACAGGCAATCAGATGAAGAAAAATTTCACATGATGAAATTAGTCGAATATCTATTAGAAATGGATTGTAAACCTATTATTCCTGCTTTGGGGAATGTGGTAAATGAATATGACTCTGTTCAATCTATTTTTAAACATACATTAGAACAAGAGAAAACTGTAAGTCAATCTATTCATAGAATAATTGAAATGGCAACTCAGGCCAATGACCATGGAACTAATAATTTCTTACAATGGTATGTGGCTGAGCAAAGAGAAGAGGAGTCTATGATCCGAAAGATTATAGACAAAATTGATTTAATAGGTGATGGTCCTCAGAGCCTGTATTATATTGACAAGGAAATGGATCGATTTAACCAAGTTATACTTAAGAAAACAGAAGGAGAGAAGGAATAATTAAAAAAGATTTCAGAATAGCACAATCATAGAAATATATTTAATTTGGCGAAATAGTATGATTTTTATAATAAATTTTAAAATAGCACTATTTATAATTAAATACAAAACAATATTTTAAAATAATTCAAAATCCAAAAATTGTCAAGTCCAATGTCATTTTGAATTTTAATTAAATTAGTTCAGACTTTTGTGATTATGCTTTATACTTTGTATTTTTATAGTATAATTTGAAATTATGAAAATATTTTTTTTGGCTGTTTTGGTCAGTTTTGGCAGTCTTATTAACGCACAAAAGATTACACCTGAGGTAATTGCTTCTGCAGGTGATGTATTTAAGTCAGGAGGTTTTACTCTTGAGTGGACATTAGGGGAAATTGCAACCGAAAGTTTAAGTTCTTCAAATTTTAGACTTACGCAAGGTTTTCATCAAGGCAATATTGTCATTTCCTCAGTTTCCAATTCAATAATTGAAGGCTTTAGTGTTTATCCAAATCCAGCATACTTCTCAATAAATTTGGAAAATTTTACAAATGGTATTGTTCGATATAGTTTAGTCGACATGCATGGTTTGGAAATTGAAAACAATAAAATTACAGAAGGAATTCATCAAATAAATATTGAAAATGTCCCCGTGGGAACTTATATTTTAAGGGTGCAGAATCACCACCAAGCACAAAATTTTAAAATTGAAAAAATAAATAAATAATTTGAATCATGAATAAAAGTCTATTAATTCTCGCAATTGCTTTTGGTCTAAGCATAAATATGATGGCGCAGGGCCCATCATTCAAGTATCAGGGAGTTGCCCGAAATGCCCAAAATGCGGCCTTGGTGAATCAAAATATTTCGCTGAGGTTGTCGATAGTTAATGCTGCAAATGCAACAGTCTATTCTGAAATACATAATACACGAACATCTGATTTGGGAATTTTTAATGTGAATGTATGTGGCGGATCAAATCCATCGGGTACTTGTACAACCATAGATTGGAGCGTTGCAGGATATCAACTTAAAGTTGAATTAGATCCTGCAGGAGGATCCAGCTATTTAAATATGGGGAACTCACCAATTTTAAGTGTTCCGGTGGCTGCTTATGCAAGTAAAGCAGGTTCCGTAACAGGAGATAATGATGGAAATCCACAAAACGAATTGCAGACCCTTAGTTTTAATGCCAACAGTAATATGTTGTCCATCACTCAAGGAAACAATGTTGATTTAACTGCATTAAAGAACGATGCAGATTCCGATGCGGCGAATGAAATTCAAACCATCTCCTTGGACACCACCAATAATGAAATACGGTTGAGTAAAAATGGAGGTAGCTTTATATTACCTTCCAGTGGTAATAGCTTGTGGACTAAAGCAGGAAGTGAATTAAAATATTCACATTCTTCCAGTGTTGGTATTACTTTTAATCCTGGCAAATTCGAACTTTCTTTTGGGCCTACTTCGAAAAAGAATTTTACATCAAGCACCAATAAATGGGCTGAGGAGTATACAACCTTTCCCACCAATGCAATGAAGACAACAGCCTATGGTGCTGAAATTCAAGAGTATCCTGCGACTTTCAGTCAGTATTATTTAAGATTCAACGCGGATACATTTTTTCATGTAAGGGCGACAAATTTTACTTCACCAGGAGTAAGTACCCAATTAGTTTTGAATAATGCAGTACTTAGCGGGACCACACCAGTAAGAGTGATTGGAACATTGTTAGATGCTCAGGGAGGAATCGGTAGAGCAATAACTGCTTTGGCTGGGCGACCTGGTTGCGGTCTGGTTGCGGCAACAATAAACAATGTAATAACTCCATATATGGGTGTGTTTAGCCCTTCAAATCCCAATTCACTAATTGGTGGTATTTATATTAATGGCACACAATCAATTGTTGCTGCAAACATGAAGAACTTTTGGATGGATCACCCAACAGATCCAACGAAGGAGATTTGGTATGCTTGTGTAGAGGGTCCTGAAGCAGCTGCTTATGAACGAGGGTCAGCACAACTTTTAAACGGAGAGTGTGAAGTAAAATTCAGTGAGCATTTTGAAATAGTGATCAATCCCAATACCATGACTGTACAACTTACGCCTCAATCAGCCGAATCTGAAGGACTTGCAGTAGTTGAACGAACTGCTAAAGGTTTTAAGGTAAAGGAACTGCGAAAAGGAAATGGTACATATAAATTTGACTGGGAAGTAAAAGGTGTAAGAAAAGGGTATGAAGATTATAAGGCCATAAGAATTAAAGGTCTTGAAACGCCAGTGCTTGTAAAAGAAGGAACTTCTGTAGGTATGGACTGGAAAGTTACAAACCAAAAGTAGAAAATTAAATTTTTGTAAAAAGCCTCTACATTTTTGTGGAGGCTTTTTTATTTACTAAAGCAGTTAAAAATTGGGACCTGTGTAAAAGTTTCCGACTTTAGAGAAGTAAAAAATTAATAAAATGATTTCAGGTAATTCTAGCCAAAGAAAATTAAGACGAAAACTTCAAAACAACAATCAAAGTTCATTTTCTTTATTATTTAAATTGTTGAACAGTCGATCAAAATATTTTAATTTAGTATAGTAGTCTAGCATTTTTTGATAAACCTCATTAGAATTATCTCCTGCATCAAAACGCTCTAAATATTCTTTTACTTTCTTTTCTTCTGTAAGAAAAAGGTCATCTAGTGCTTTTTTAAGAATATTGATTTCAGTTGGGTTGTTTTTAGAAATTGCAAAATCTATCTTTTCGTGAAAATCTAACATTTCCATTAAAAATGCTGTATTCGGTTTTGGTTCATTTAGATCTGGGCCAAATTTGAGATGGAGAATATATTTTAACCGAAATAAAGGGTTAGATAAAATTCTATAAGCTTCATTGTTGTAAGAAGAGACAGAACTATTGTGGATGTTATGATCATTAACTATGTCAGGATGACTTTCTTTACTTTTTAAATAAAATTGTCTTCTCAACAAAGCAAGGTCTAGGTTAAAGATTTGTTTTAAACCAAAGTGTTCGAAATAGTCCATCTTATTTATTGAGAAAGCGGAATAGATCTAAACCATTTGCATAAAGAAGAAGGCCTAGCAACAATATGAAACCAATTAAAGTAGCTTTTTCAATAATCTTGTCTGGAACCTTTCTCCCGCTGACCACTTCAATCAGCAGAAAGACAACATATCCCCCATCTAAAGCCGGAATGGGTAGCAAATTCATAAAGCCCAATATTATAGAAAGAATTCCGGTCATTCTCCAAAAGGAAGTCCAATCCCAAGTTTTCTCAAACATATTTGCAATGGAAGCAAAACCTCCCAAAGAATCTTTAGCTTTTATTTTTCCAGCAAACATTTGCTTAAAAGCCTTAAGCTGACCGGATAAAAGATCAACTCCAGTGGTTACCCCTTTAGGAAGGGATTCAAAAAAACCAAAATGTTCTTTCTCAGTTTTTAGGAATTGATCCATTAATTTCCATCCTAAACCAATAACTCCTTTATCATCGGAATGCACATCAATCAATAAACTATCTGATCCCCTTAAAATTCCTAATTTAAATGCAGTATTTGGCTTGTTTCTCAATTTACGATGAGCCTCATGCAGAAAACTTACGTTTACGCCATCAATGGAATATATTACATCACCTGGAGAAACCCCTGATTTTGAAGCTGAAGAATTGTCTAATATCCGAGCGATAGAAATCGGAAATCGCACCCCCCAAAGCTCCATTGATTTAATTTCTGGCTTGGCCAGAGCCTGGGCATAAATTGGTGAAATTTCCAATTCAATTGGTGATTCATTTCTGAGTACTGTAATACTGGTCACGTTTTCTAAAACAATACTCTTCAACAATTTGCCTCTGTCAAATCTAATAAAATCTGAGTTTCCGACCTTAATAATTTTATCGCCGTCTCTAAATCCCATTTCATAAGCCATGCTGTCTACGCTTATTCCGTATGTCATATTAGCAGTAGGAAGGTATTCAATCCCGTTTTTCCAAAGCAACATTGCGAATATAAAAAAACCAAGGATAAAGTTTACTGTTACACCTCCAAGCATAATGACCAATCTTTGCCAGGCTGGTTTAGATCGAAATTCCCATGGTTTTGGTTCTTGTTTGAGTTGCTCTGTGTCAAAACTTTCATCCACCATTCCAGATATCTTAACATAACCGCCAAGTGGGAGCCAACCTATACCGTACTCTGTTTCGCCAATTTTCTTCTTAAAAATTGCAAAATATGGATCAAAAAACAAATAGAATTTTTCCACTCGAGTTTTGAACCAACGAGCTGGGAAGAAATGGCCACATTCATGCAATACCACCAAAATTGTAAGACTCAATACAAATTGGCTTATCATAATTATATTATCCATGCTTTAAATATTGTGGTTGAAAACGACAAATTTGATAAATTGTTTAAGAGGCGAAGATAAGTACTTAAACCCAGGATACGCAATACTCAATTTATGTTGAATTATAGGTATTTTATAAAATAGAATACAGATATATTTATGGATAATTTTTAGGTATGCTATTGTTTCAAGGAATAAGGGATGGACTCAAAAATATTTTGCTGTCACCCGAAGAGAGTCACCATTGTTTTAAAGTTACCAGACATAGGGCAGGAGACACCGTTTTAGTTACAGATTTTGGTGGTATAATATGGTCTGGTAAGATAGTCGGAATCGCAAATGATCAAGGTAATATTGAGATTATTGAAATTTACAAAGAATTGGTTCCAAAGGGTGGAAAAATTACATTAGGTGTCAGTCTTACAAATCATTTGGATAGATTTGAGTGGTTTTTAGAAAAAGCTGTGGAAACTGGTGTCGATCAAATTTACCCAATGGCTTGTGCCCGCACTAAGATTCATAAGGAGAAAAGGGAGAGATGGGAAAAAATTATTCTCTCTGCGGCCAAACAAACATTAAGGCCTAGTTTACCTATTCTTGAACCTTTAATTAAGATAGATGCCCTGCTTAAAACAAATAGATCAACCCAACGTTTTATATGTCATTGTGAAGAAGGTGCAGAACATTTTTTAGGGACGGATTATGACCCTGATCTAAATGTTATCGTGTTGATTGGTCCTGAAGGGGATTTTACATTAGCAGAGATAGAAAGTAGTTTGGCAGCAGGTTTCAAACAGACTAATTTAGGTGATTATCGCCTTAGAACTGAAACAGCTGCATTGGCTACCTGTATCATTTTACAAACAGTAAAAAACATTAAATGAGTAACAAATATTTTTTGACATCAGCATTAATTTCTATTATTTGTTTCACATCTTTTACCCCTAATCCACCAGGTATTAAGCTAGGTTTATTGAAATATAACGGTGGTGGAGATTGGTATGCAAATCCGACATCATTGAGTAATTTGTCGAAATTTTGTAATAAGGAATTAAGAACCAATCTAGACCCTAATTATGCAACAGTAGAAGTAGGAAGTGCTGAAATTTTCAACTATCCATTTATTCATATGACCGGTCATGGCAATATTGTCCTGAGTGATTTGGAATCTTTAAATTTAAGACAATATTTGTTAGCTGGTGGATTTCTCCATATAGATGATAACTATGGAATGGATCCTTTTATAAGGCCATTCATGAAAAAAGTCTTTCCGGAGATAGATTTTATCGAATTACCATATAGTCATCCAATTTATCATCAGAGTTTCAATTTTAAAAGTGGTTTACCTAAAATTCATAAACATGATGGGAAGCCTTCACAAGGATTTGGGCTAATTTGGGAAGGAAGATTGGTTTGTTTTTATAGTTATGAGTGTGATTTAGGGGATGGGTGGGAAGATAGAGAGGTTCACAAAGATCCAGAAGAAATCAGGGCTCAAGCTTTGCAAATGGGCGCCAATTTAGTTCAATATGCATTTACCAGATAGCAACTAAATAAAGGAAACCGCTTTATCCTCTAAAGATTTTATATTTATAGTCTGAGAAGCAACCAGTACCCACTTTTCATCAATGAAGGAGTAAAGTTGTACGACATATAAACCCGGCTGAGCAAACTTCATGTAAATATTACTATTTAGCATTTTCTGACGGATTCCATTGCCAAAATCGATAAGATACTTTTGATTGGAATTATAGTCTAGGTATACAAAGTTTAGCAGTTCGTTTGTAACAAAATTTCCCTGAATAATTAATTTTCCTAACTTTTCCAACTCCAACCTTTGGCTAAGCGTATTATTTTGGATGGAATTGAAAGTTTTATTTTTAGAAAGAAATCCAGAGCTCGAGAGATTTTCAGAATCGGGGGTAATAGAACGCCCAAGTATCAAATAACTGCCAATTATTCCTACTATCGTTATTATAAATGCCAACAGAAGGTCTTTTGTCCTTTCGGTAAGACCTTTAAAAGGCATTGAGATTAAAATGCTTAAATTACGTTCCATTAAAAATCAGATCTGGGAGAGCAAATATATAACAATAACATATAATATGATATATAAATATCTATATTTTAATATTGTATATAATAAACAAATATTTAATATATATGGCTAATGACTTAAATCGTAACATTTGGAATGCCAATAAAAGCAATTGTAAGAACCGGAGCCATTAAAATACTTGCTACCTTTGATTTGTAAAGGAATAAAATGGGTTGGTTAAAACAAATATTAGACTTTTTGTTGCATGTTGATGTCCATTTGGTTGAATTGACAACCCAATATGGAATCTATATATACATGATACTTTTTCTAATTCTTTTTTCTGAAACGGGTCTTGTTGTGGCTGCTATTTTACCAGGAGACAGTCTATTGTTTGCTGCTGGTGCTATGGCTTCAAGTGGTAATTTAGATTTGCTAACGGTAATGTTTGTATGCATATTAGGAGCAATTTTAGGTAACACGGTGAATTTTTTTATTGGAAAGTGGTTAGGACCAAAAGTATTTGAACAAGATTCGAAGTATTTCAGAAAAGATTATTTAATCAAAACACAAAAGTTTTATGAGAAGCATGGAGGAAAGGCTTTAATCATAGGTAGGTTTTTACCATTAATTAGGACATTTGTGCCTTTGGTTGCAGGAATTGGGAAAATGAATGCAGGTAGATTTACATATTACAATGTTTTAGGAGCAGTATTGTGGATTATTCCTTTGACTTCAATTGGATATTGGTTTGGCAATATTCCTTTTGTTAAGAATAATTTCTCATTAGTGATTATTTTTATAATTATTGTCAGTGCGATGCCATTATTTATTACTATAATTAACCGAAAGCGTATATTTAGTAAGACCAAAATATTTGATGAAGAGGCATAATTTCCAGAAAAATGAATTCTTGTAAATAGACATGAAAAAATACATTCAAGGACAAATAAAATTTATTTATCTACTAACTATTCTAATTGGTATTTTTTCCGGGGTTCATGGTTTTATTCAGTTTGATATTCCTGAAACCATTAGTGGAGGGGTCAGATGGATAGGGATATTAGGGTTAATTGCAATAGGTATAAATTCCAACAAATTAACATCCTGGATATTTATCAGCATGTTTGTTGGAGCAGAAATTGGATATGATTTTCCAACACTGGGAAATGAGCTTAATGTATTAAGTAAGATATTCATAAAGTTGATTAAATCAATAATAGCTCCTTTGTTATTTGGCACACTTATAGTTGGTATTGCTGGTCATTCCAATATTAAACAAGTAGGTCGATTAGGCTGGAAATCCTTATTGTATTTTGAACTTGTGACAACAGTTGCATTGGTTATAGGTTTGGTTGCAATAAACATAAGTAAGGCTGGGGTAGGCATTGTTAATACAGGCATTAAAGAAGAGATACCTCAATCTTTAAAACAACAAGGCTGGAAAGATCTTGTTCTTCATGTTTTTCCTGAAAATTTTATTAAGGCTATTTCTGAAGGGCAGGTTTTACAGATCGTAGTATTCTGTTTATTTTTTGCAATTTCCATGCTGTTTGTAAGCAAAGAAACCAGAAGACCTTTTATAGGTTTTGCAGAATCATTGTCAGCAATTATGTTTAAGTTCACAGACATAATCATGTACTTTGCACCTTTTGCTGTTGGAGGAGCAATAGCATATACCATCTCTAACCTTGGGTTAGATGTAATGAAAAATCTATTGCAGTTGTTATTTACTTTGTATCTTTCTCTAATTGCTTTTGTCTTATTGGTTTTCGTTCCATTGATACTTTTTTTAAAAATTCCAATCAAGAGATTTATTACTTATGTCACAGAACCTGTAAGCATTGCCTTTGGTACTGCAAGTTCAGAAGCTGCCTTGCCTTTAGCGATGGAGAACATGGAGAAATTTGGTGTAAATCGCGAGGTTGTAGCGTTTGTTCTTCCTACAGGTTTAAGTTTTAATTTAGATGGCACAACACTGTATTTATCTCTTGCTGCTATATTTGTAGCACAAGCTGCTGGTGTTGAACTTACACTTGGACAACAAATAGTTATGCTTCTGACACTTATGTTAACCAGTAAAGGAGTTGCTGGTGTGGCAAGAGCCTCATTGGTGATATTAGCTGCAACAGTAAGTTCCTTTGGACTTCCTGAGTGGCCAATTGCAGCAATTTTGGGGATTGATGCATTAATGGATATGGCAAGAACAGCCGTGAATACATTAGGAAATTGTTTGGCAACAGTAGTTATTGGCAAATGGGAAAATGAACTACATATTCCAGAAAATATTGAGTAATAAAATTTTAAATTAACTTTGAACAATAAGTTAAACATACTATACTCAATGTTCATAAATAAATTATTCTAATTAGTATATTGAGATTTGCCACAAACATTACATTATTTCAATTCCAAAGTTGAAAATTGAGCAGTCTCAAAATTTAAGTGAAATTGTATAGTAAATAATTATAACTGGTTAAGAGACCTGGTGTGTTTCCATCTTTTATGCGACCAGAGCCAATTCGACGGATCATCGATAATTGTTTTTTCCAGCATCGACATAAATCTTTGTGTTATTTCTCCATATTTACAAGCTGCAGGATTTTCAACCAATAATGTAAATTCTAATGTATAAAGGGACCTTTTAACTCTTTGCATTCCCATATAAATTACGGGTAAATTATATGTCTTAGAATACTTTTCCAAGCCATGTAAACATGCTGTTTCTTTATTAAAAAATTTTACCCATATTGCATCTCTAACATTGGAAGGGTTCTGGTCAGCCATTAGTAAAATCAATTTTCCTTTGGGAATTTCATCAACCATTTTTCTTGTTTCACTTGTAGGAAGCAGCAACATGGAACTTTTAGCCCTTAATTGCTTAATATATTTTTCGACATATGAATTTGAAATTTTTTTGTAAATACCAATGGCTTTATTTTGAAAATGGTAACCAATTCCCAATACGGTCCATTCCCAATTGTTATAATGTCCGCAGACACATATTACTGACTGACCTTTTTCTAAGTATTCATTTACAATACTGGCTTTAATGAAAGTGTTTCTGGAAAATATTTCTTCTTTACTTAGAAGTAAGCCCTTGATTCCTTCAATAAGGATATCAGCAAGGTTTCTATAAGTTTTCTTAACAAGAGAATACCTTTCAATTTCACTCATATTTGGAAAACAAGCCAAGAGGTTTTCCTCTATAACCCTACGACGATACTTGATTATGTATAATAAAAAAATGTATACTAAATCAGCAAGAAAATGTAGCCCTCTAAAGGGTAGAATTCGAAAGAAAAACAGAATAATTCGGAAAATACTATAAACTAACATGTCCTTGCAAAAATAATCAATGACAATTCATCACACTAATTTATATTTGGACAATTGTATGTTAATTGCATTTTATGAATAGGCTTTTGTTTTTTCTTTATTTACTTTTTCCAATAATTATTTACTCACAATATGTAGAATTTGTAAACCCATTTGTAGGTACTGGTGGGCATGGGCATACTTTTCCTGGAGCTACCAGTCCTTTTGGGATGGTGCAATTGAGTCCTGACACAAGACTTGAAGGTTGGGATGGTTGCTCAGGATATCATTATTCGGACTCCATAATATATGGATTTAGCCATACGCATCTATCGGGAACAGGTGTTGCAGATTATTGTGATGTCTTGATTATGCCAGGAAGTGGAAAGCTTCAACTCACAAACGGATTCTTAGACAGCCCCGAATCCGCCTCAGCATTTAATAAGAAAACAGAAAAAGCATTACCAGGAATATATGAGTGCTTCTTAACGAAGCCACAAATTAGGGTTCGCCTAACTGTGACACCACGAACTGGAATTCATGAATATGTCTTTCAAAAGGAAAATGATTCTAAATGGATTAAAATTGATCTAAAGCATCGGGATAAATTGATAAAAGGGAACTTCAGTACAATTACAGAAAATGAGATTACAGGAACCAGAATTTCAAGTTCCTGGGCCAAGGAACAGCATATTTATTTTAAGCTAAAATCTTCAGTCGCTTTTAAAAGTAAAATATTGAGCAAAGATGGTACTGTACTTTTTTGTGAATTCGAAAAGAGTACAAAACGGGTCGTATTGCAATGTGCAATTTCTGCAGTAGATGAAGAGGGTGCAAAAACCAATCTTAAATCGGAATGGATAGGATTCAATTTTGAAAAAGCATATAAATCAACAAAGAACTCATGGAATAAAATGCTTGGAAGAATTGATGTAACCAGTAAAATTTATGAAGGCAAACAGAAAGAGATTTTTTATACTTCTTTATACCATTTATTAATCCAACCTAATATATTTCAAGATGCAGACAATAGGTATCGTGGAATGGACAATAAAATACATTTTGGAGATCCGGAATATCCAAGATATACTGTTTTTTCATTGTGGGACACCTATAGGGCAGCTCATCCATTTTACCAATTGGTCTATCCAGATTATAATGAGAAATTCGTTTTGAGTTTTTTAGGGCAGTTTGATGAATGTGGAAGACTTCCGGTTTGGGAATTGGCCGGTAATGAAACATATTGTATGATTGGAAACCACTCTATTCCAGTGTTGACTAATGCATTGTTAGATCAAAATTCTAGAATTAGTAAGTATAGACAAAGGATTGAAAGAGCAATTAGGGAGACCTTGGTTCAAGATTTTTCATGTCTTCAAAATTTTCGAAATGGTTTTATTTCTTCTGATGAGTGCAGCGAGTCAGTTTCAAAAACGATTGAAAATAGTGTTGATTTTGGTGCATTAAAATTGGTCAGTCCGTCTGACGAACGCATAGTTGAGAATACATTCTATAAAAATTTGTTTAATCCAAAAACTGGATTTTTTCAAGCAAAGCTAAACCATACATTCGTAGAACCTTTTGACCCAACAGAGGTAAATTTTCATTTTACTGAAGCGAATGCATGGCAGTATCTTTTTGGAGCACATCATGATGTTGCGGGAATGATAGATTGTTTTAGTAAAATCAAATTTAATGGAGAGGCAAACTATTTGAGCAAGCATCCTTTGGAAATTATGCTAGATAGTTTGTTTCAATCTGATTCTAAAATGACTGGTCGGGCTCAATCTGATATCACAGGTTTATTAGGACAATATGCACATGGTAATGAGCCAAGTCACCATATTGCTTATTTATATAATTATTGTAACCGTACAGACAAGGCACAACAAATTGTTAGAAGAATATTAAGGACAATGTATGCGAATGAACCGGATGGATTATGTGGAAATGAAGATTGTGGTCAAATGTCGGCATGGTATCTTTGGAGTAGTTTAGGATTCTATCCTGTAAATCCACTTTTAAATTCCTATGATTTAGGATGTTTTGTTTTTGATAAAGCCAGTATTAGGGTACCAGGGGAAAGGGAGATCAATTTAGTATCAAACAAGAAGGAAGGTTCAAAATTCGTTCAAAAAGTTACTAAAAATGGGTTTTCTCAAAATTCATTGATTGATTTAAATCCTGGAGACCACATTGAATTTATTTATCACGATGATAATTACATTCAGTTGGATTTGAGTCAAAATAATAAAAGCCATGACCTCAATGAGGTATTACCTTTTGTAGTAGGAGGTGAAAGGACATTTCAGGATAGCACACGGATTGAATTATCCTCACTAAGCGATTTTAATATAGAATATAAATTAGGAGATCTCCATGCGATCAGTAAGTATTATACTAATCCAATAATTATTCATGACAATGAAAGTATTTACTTTCGGCAACAGAAAAATGATTCTAATAATTTTAATCTGCCTTGGCTGACTGCAAGATTTTCAAAGAGACCAAGCGGATTTAAGATTCAATCAATATCTGAATATGCACCTATGTATTCAGCTGGAGGAAAGGATGCATTGATTGATGGATTAGAAGGAAGCTTAGATTTTAGAGATGGATTTTGGCAGGGTTATTTTGGAAAAGATTTAAATGTTGAATTTTCACTTTCGGAGGAAGCAAAGGCAGATAGCCTTGAAGTAAGATTTTTGCAAGATCAAAATTCCTGGATATTATTGCCATCTTGTGTTATTGTTTTTACTTCAATTGATGGAGTAAATTTTAATAGAGAAGCTGAAGTAGTTAACAAGATTAATCAAAAGTCAGATAGTGCATTTGCTAAAAAATTTTCTTTTAAAATTGAAAATTCAAATGCAAGATTTATTAAACTTGCTGCAACAAATCCGGGAAAACTCCCAGATTGGCATCTTTCAGCAGGAGAGAGTAGTTGGATTTTTGCAGATGAGATAAAAATAATAAAAAAATGAAGGAGAGAAGAAAATTTATTCAGACATTAGGAATTTCAGCTTTAGGCATATCATCAAGTCAGATTTTATCTGGATTGGTATCAATGGCAAACTTGAGTGCTAAGCTTCCATCTATAAAAGTTGTAGCTACTTGGAATAATCCAAAAGCTGCAAAAGCTGCTTGGGAAAAGCTTAATTCTGGAGGAAGTGCATTGGATGCTGTTGAAGCAGGGGCTAGAGAACCAGAAGCAGATCCTTTGGATACTTCAGTTGGCTTAGGTGGTTTTCCTGATCGCGATGGGAATGTGACCTTAGATGCTTGTATTATGGACCATTTGGGAAATGCAGGTTCAGTACTTTATTTGCAAGACATTTTACATCCTGTGTCAGTTGCCAGGATGGTGATGGAAAAAACACCCCACGTATTTCTAGCCGGCGATGGGGCCCAGCAGTTTGCTCTTGCTGAAGGATTCGAAAAGCAAAATCTATTAACTGAAGTCGCACAAAAGGCATGGAGGGAATGGTTAATAAAATCTGAATATAGTCCTAGAATCAATGTAGAAAGACATGATACCATTGGAATTCTTGCACTTGATCAAAAGCAAAACCTATCAGGAGCTTGCAGTACCTCCGGCCTTGCTTTTAAAATGAAAGGTAGAGTTGGGGATTCACCAATTATTGGAGCTGGTCTGTATGTAGATAATGAAGTAGGCGCAGCAACTGCAACAGGTTTAGGAGAAGCAGTAATTAAAAAAGTCGGTGCTTTTTCAATTGTTGAAATGATGAGACATGGTATGAATCCCCGAAATGCCTGTAAGGAGGCAGTTAAAAGGCTGTTGTCACTTAAAGACTCAAATGAAATTCAAGTCGGGTACATTGCCATAAATAAGAAGGGTCAAATTGGGGCTTTCAGTCTTAGAAAAGGCTTTCAATTTATTGTGGCAGAAGGAGGTAAAATTACTGTCTATGATGCTGAGTCTTATTTTTCACACTAGAGAATATCGAAGCACACAATCTTATTAAAAAAAAATTACATCCATTATTTTGATATTTATATCCATATAAAATGGATATAAAGAACTGATATACAACACTATAAATCACTTTTATTCAGCTTCGCACTAGATCAACTAAAGATATAAAACGTCTTTAATACAGCTTTTGGCATTGGTTTTGCTTGTAAGAACACAGGACATATTAGACCAAGACTATATGCGAAGTTTGAAAGTTGGTGTGGTTGATGATCATGAGTTGTTTCTAAAGAGTTTTGTTCTTCTTTTGACAACTTTAAAATCCGGATTTGATATCACGGTAACTGTTGAAAGTTCATCAGAAGATGACTTTCTAACCAAACTCCGACAAAATGATCTTGATTTAGTATTTCTGGATCTTAATCTGACTAAATCAGATGGGATTCGGTTGATTCCAAAAATCAAGGAGAAGAATCCTGATACCAAGGTTTTCATTGTAAGTATGTCTACAGAAGCCAAAGTAGTAAGAGAATCTTTTCAACAGGGTGCCGACGGGTATCTTTCAAAGTATTCTGATTTGGAAAATCTGATCGAAGGGATCAGAGAAGTAATGGATGGAAATATTTTTTTTGGGAAAGGCATTGAAGCTACCCAGAAAATTTCATCTGAAGTAGTCAAACAGGCCAGTTCGCCAATGTTAAATCGCTTCAATGCCAAGTTTCATCTAACCAAACGAGAATCAGAAATACTTGAAAAAATGACCGAGGGAAAGTCTTCAAAGACTATAGCTGCAGAACTGTACATCAGTAAGGAGACCGTAAGTGTCCACAGAAAGAATCTGATGAGAAAGTTAGGCGCTTCAAATGCTTTGAATCTTTTAAAAATTGCCCGTGACTATAACTTGATTTAGAAAAGCTTAATTCAAAACCTAAACTCGCACTTGGACCAAATTGTCCGAGAAGCTAAGCATTTGTAAAATTTTTTGATTTACTCATATCCGTTTAACTGAAAGTATTAACATGAAAAAGGAAACGTTTACTACCAAAATTAATTTCCAAACTCGAAGGCAGGCATTCTATATGAATGCACTGTTTTCATTGCTCAGCTTTTTTATAATTCAAGTGCAAGGTATCTCACAATGCCCTTTGGCTTGTAATGATGAAATCCAAGTATCACTTGATGAAGACTGCAAGGCAATTATCACCCCAGACATGATTCTCGAAGACCCAGGAACACCCTGCAATTATGTCGTTGTGGTTTTTGGCACTAACGGTCTTCCATTACCAGTTCCAGAAGTAAGTGGAATTCACATTGGCAAACGACTAAAAGTTGCTGTTTATCTTGGCAACAACTCTTGTTGGGGCCATATTGTTGTTGAGGATAAATTACCTCCAATAATTATTTGTCCTCCAAATGATACAATTTTCTGTAACAACCGAGATCATTTACTTTTGCAGCCATATGTGGTGGACAACTGTTCAGGCGTGACCAGAATCAATTTATCTGATAACACTGAAATGTTTGATTGTACACTCAATCCTAATGACAGCATAATTGCAAAAAGAACCATTAGATATTATTATGTTGATGCAAGTGGAAATAGATCTGACACTTGTAATCAATGTATTTACTATAAAAAATTTGAACTATCAGATATCGTTTGGCCAAGTGATGCAATATATAGTTGCGATCAATTTGATACAATTCCTTCCCCATTAATAAGTGGGGTTCCACTTGTTGGAAATGATACAATTTATCCAAACTGGGGAGTTTGTAAAATAGCTGTAGCTTATGAAGACCAACTCATTCCAGTGTGTCCGAAGTCTTTCAAAGTACTTAGGAAATGGACTGTTTTGGACTGGTGTGCTCCTGCGGGGCGAAATATTTTTACTCATTTCCAAATTGTAAAAGTTGTTGATGACAGAGGTCCGATTCTTTTTTGCAATCCTTTGATGAATATTAGTACAGATGTTTGGAGTTGTACAGGAACCGCTTTAATTCCACCTCCTACCATAGTTAAAGAGTGTTCTAGAGTAACATTTCAAGTAGGATACAAGGTTCAGTCCCCAACAGGTGCGCCTACATTTGAGGGAACTTCTTCAGCAAATGTTGTAAAGTTACCAAATGGGTATTTTTCTATATCAGGACTTCCTTTGGGATTAAATTGGGTAATTTTCAGAGCTACAGATGAATGTGGCAATTATACTGATTGTTCTACCGAAGTATTGGTTGAAGATAAGGTTCCACCAGTGGTGGTATGTGATCAGAAAACAGTTGTAACATTAACTATTGATGGTACAGCTAAAATTGAGGCATTAACTTTCGACGATAGATCACATGATAATTGTGTTATTGATTATTTTGAAGTAAAGAGAATGGATAATGGTGTACCATGCAAGGATTCAGCAAGAAGCAGTAAGTGGGGACCGTATGTTTATTTCTGCTGCGAAGACATTGGAAAGACAATTATGGTTTCCTTAAGGGTATGGGATTTGGCCGGAAACAGTAATACATGTATGGTAGAAGTTGAAGTTCAGGATAAAATTGCACCCTTCATCTTTTGCCCTCCGAATATAACTGTAAGTTGTGAATACGATTATCCAGATTTGAGTGTTTTTGGGACTGTAAGAAATAATGTTTCAGATAGAAAGGCAATAGTGATTAAGGATCCACGTGTTAAAATGGATGCACCAGCACTTGATGGTTATGCATATGACGGATGTGGAGTTACATTGAAAGAGTATGTTTCAACTAGAGGTAAATGTGGAAGAGACACTATTACGAGAGTATTTGAAGCAACCGATGGCAACGGTTTAGTAAGTCGATGTACGCAAACCATAGTGATTTTTGATTTTACTCCTGATAATGTGAAAGTTACATGGCCATCGGATTACATAAGCAATACAACCTGTCTCAACAAACCAGAGATATCGCCTGATATAACAGGTAAACCTAAAGTTGAGTTTGGAGATAGATGTAACAGTATTTTTACAAATTATACAGATCAGGTTTTCACCTTGGATCCAGATGCATGTGTAAAGATTATCAGAACTTGGACTGTGATAGATTGGTGCCTTTATGACCCTAATAATTCACTTACAAAAGGATATTGGACCTGGAAGCAAATAATTAAAATCAGCAACACCGTACCACCCACAATTATCAGTGATTGTAGAAACAGAACGATAGATGTATTTGGTCCTGGATGTGCCGGGTTTGTAGATCTTAAAGCTAGAGCGACAGATGATTGCACAGATACTCTAAATCTAGTTTGGTCTCACGAGGTTGATTTAAATAATGATGGTAGAATTGATCCTTTATTCACTGGAATTGGTGCCGATGCAAGTGCAGTTTATCCGGTTGGAGATCACAAAATTACTTTCAGAGTTAAAGATGCATGTAATAACCTCACTAGCTGTACTTTTATTCTTACAGTCAGAGATGGTAAAAAGCCGACACCATACTGCAATAGTGGTATAACGACAACAGTAATGCCAAGTACCCGAAGTATAGAGATATGGGCAAAAGATTTTAATATCAACAGTGAAGACAATTGTACTCCAAAAGATAGCTTGAAATTTTATTTTCTGGTTAACAATACTTTTGTTCCAAGTATGATATTTGATTGTAGTAATAGAGGAAAAAATATACTGAGAATCTATGTAGTCGATAAGGCAGGTAATTCGGATTATTGTGAAACAACTTTAGAAGTCCAGGATCCAAACCATGTTTGTCCTACCGGTTTGACTATACAAGGTAGAATTGCGACTCCAGACAACAGGTCCTTGAACAATACCGAAATTCTTCTTGAGCGAACAAATCCAGCAGGAAGCAATATAACATATACAAACGCCAGTGGAATTTATAGCTTCAATACCGTTACGTCAAAAATTGATTATACGGTAATTCCTTCCAAAAACTATGATTTCTTGAATGGAGTGAGTACTCATGACATATTATTAATTCAAAAGCATATTTTAGGTCAACAAGAATTTAACTCTCCTTATCTAGTAATAGCAGCGGATGCAAATAACAGTAAGACCATTACAGCTGCGGACATGGCAGAGTTAAGAAAATTGGTCCTAGGTAAAATAGATAAATTTGCGAATAATAAATCCTGGAGATTTGTACCTACTGCTTTTAATTTCAACAATCCTAAAATTCCATTCCCATTTGACGAATACATAAAGTATGGTTCAATCGGACAAAATGAAATGAACACAGATTTTTATGGAATAAAGATTGGGGATGTTTCAGGAAATGCAGACGTTAATAATTTAGGTGGAACAATAAGTTCAAGAACTGCGGATGAATTTGAATTGTTTGCAGACCAAATTGAATTAATTGCAGGAGCCAATGTAAGTGTTCCAATCTTTGCCACAGACAACTTAAATTGCGAAGGAATTCAAATGGCATTTGAAATGGACCTATCAGACGCAGAATTTATTGGATTAGAACCAGGCTTAATTCAATTAACAAACGAAGACTATACCATTGTAGGGAATAGATTAAAAGTAAGTTATGTTGCTCAAAAGGCTATAAATATAACAAACGGAGGTCAGTTGTTTAGCATAATTTTGAAAGCAAAGACTAATTCAAAATTGGACAAAGTGTTGAGATTTAATAAAATAGACTTGAATGCTGAAATTTATGATGAGCAGGCTAATTTATTTGAACTTGACCTTAATTTCAGAACCACACAAGATGGAAAGGAACAGATTAGGCCAACCGCAAAGTTGTATCAGAACAAACCAAATCCGTTCAATGAAACTACAGTTGTGGGATTTGAATTACCTGAAATTCAAGAACTTAGTCTAATAATCTATGATTTAGATGGCAAGGTATTAAAGAAGATTACTAAAACATATAGTAAAGGATACCATGAGTATGTAGTCAAGGCTTCAGAATTGGGTTCAGCAGGAATATTTTATATACAACTGAATACCCAGAACTTTAGTGAGACACGCAAAATGGTGTTTATAAAATGATAAGGATTGAGTAAATACAGATTAAAGGCCTGATTGTGAATTTCTCACAATCAGGCTAATTTAATATAAGTACAAATGAAAATTAAAATGAAATTAAAATTCATTGTCAAAAAATTAGATATTAAAGAAAATTACCATATTGCTCAAACAATTGTTAACTTGTCTTTATCTTTGTAAGGTATTTTTTGAAATTGGTTTTCCCGAAATTCAGTAAATTATGAAAAAATTAATTTTAGCGTTTTTTTTACTCCTCTCACTTTTTACTGCGAATGCTCAATTTTTAATCAAATTCAGCAGTCCTGCCGGTAATCAGAATGATTTTGTAAATGTTAAAGTGGAAACAGATAATTTTACAAAAATCACTGCAACACAATACTCAATTACCTATGATTCAGCTGTTTTGGAGTTGGTTGACGTGGTCAATAAGAAAGTAGATTATAATGTCAATGTGGGCGACCATAGAGGTGGGGAAGCGAATATCAAAAATGGTCAACTTACCTTTACATGGAATAGTGAAACTTCCGATCCGGTAACTTTCCCAAACAATACAGGTTTATTTGAAATCCGCTTTAAGTTAATAGGGAAACCATGTGATTCCTCTTTTATTCGGTTGGCCAATAAGCCTACTTCTATTGAGGTGTTAGATGAAAACGAAGAACCCATTACAGTTAATTCGCAAGATGGAAAGGTGAAAATTAACGGTGTAGGTTGCCCTGGTTCAGGTGGGGGTGGAGCAAAAGATTTTACTTTTACAGCTACTAAGATAAATGTACCCAAGGGAACAGATGGATGTGTAAGCATTAGTGTAAAGAATTTTACAGGAATTGAAACCATGCAAGCAACTTTGAAATGGAACAAATCGGTTGCTAAATATAAAAGTGTTGGAAGTTTTAATCTTGTTGATTTAAACGGAGGGGATTTTAGTATTAATTCTGATAGCACTGAGCTTGGGTGGGTTTGGTCACCAAATAGTGGAGTTGGGGTTACAATTCCAGATAATCAAGTAATTTTTCAAGTTTGTTTTACAGCGGTTGGTTCAAATGGGTCCTCTACCGATATGGAATTTGTAAATGCCCCTTTTAGAGTGATTGAGGTAACAAACGCACAGGGAAATGTGCCAGTGGTTTCAGAAAAAGGCTCGTTTACAATTGTCGAACCGCAATCCTTATTAACTTTATTTACCAGAGACACCAGTGTATTGGAGAGTACAGAGCTGTGTCTACCTATTTATGTGAATGATTTTAGTTGCATTGAAGCCTTCCAATTTGCCCTTAAATATGACAATACTAAACTCAGATTTAAAAGAGTTTCTGGAATAAATCTTGCTGATTTACAGCCTTCCGATATTGTTCCTACTAATGATACTATTAAGGTGCTTTGGGCTTTTAGAACAGCTGGAGCTCAAACTTTGGCAAATGGAACTTCATTATTTAGTTTATGTTTTGACGTAATAGGTAAGTGTGTTACTACTACCAGTCCAAAGTTTATACCTCTAGGTGGCAGTCTAGAATTTTCTGCAGGATGTAATAAACCACAACCTACAGTTGTGCTGAGTGAGAAAACCATTACCATCCAGTGCAATACCGGACCAACTGACCCAATAGTCAGTGTAAATTCAATTGGTCATGTAAAATGTGCAGGAGAATGTAATGGAACAGCTTCCGTGAATGTCTCAGCTGGTTCGGGGAACTTTACTTATCAATGGTTTGATGCCAATACAAACCAACCTGTTTCACCAGCAATAACAGTTAAAGACCCAACAACACTTTGCCCCGGAAGATATTTTCTTAAAGTGACAGATACAGCCCCACCTAATAAAACGGCAAACAGCCCAACTATAACCATAAATGATGCTCTACCTATAGTTATAAATGCATCGGTAACGCATGAATCAGATATAAAAAATGACGGGAGAGTTGAAGCAACAGTAACAGGTGGTTGTCAGCCATATAGGTATAAATGGTTCAGAACACCTAATAATACTGTTCTGGACACAATTGATAAAGTTATCAATCTTAGATGTGGTAATTATGCTGTAAGTGTGACTGATTGTAATGGATGCATTAGCAAAGACACCTTCAGGGTCAATTGTCCAGTTGCGCCTTTGGTTACTAACATTGTTAGGACTGACAGCATCCGTTGTTTTGGAGAATGTACTGGAGCATTAAGAGTTGAAACCCAAGGAGGTGCAATTCCATATAGTTATCTTTGGTCACCAGGAGGGCAAACTTCTATATCTATTAATAGTCTATGTGCCGGTACCTATACAGTCCGTGTAACTGATGTAAATGGCAATGTTTCGAGAGATACATTTATTATTACCGAACCACAAAGATTAAGTGTAGTAGTGGATCAGATTGTTCCTTCATCTGGTTCAAATGGCTCAGCAACCACCACTTCTTCAGGAGGAACCGCTCCGTATAAATATCAATGGTCTAAGGCAGGATCAGGAGTTGTTTCCACAACAAAAGATTTGACCAATGCCGCACCAGGGACTTATACTTTTCTTGTAACCGATGCTAACAACTGTACTCAACAAATTGAAGTTATCATACCTCAAGATAATTCAGGAGGAGGGCCAACAGTAAGTATAAGAATAGATACCAAGCCTGGGGGATCTGCAGTAAGTTGCAGAGGCGTGTGTGATGGAAAAATAATTGCTACGGTAACGGGAGGAACAGCCCCATTAACTTATAAATGGTCTCACAATTCAAATTTAAATTCAAATATTGCAGATAACCTTTGTCCGGGAACTTATACATTAACTGTTACTGACGCTCTTGGAAAAACAAGCACCTCAACCTCATTAACAGTAAATGATGCACAAGATATTAATATTAATATTCGGAAATTAAGTTGCGCTACAGACAACAACACCTCAGATGGTAGATATGAAGCAATAGCAACAGGAGGTTCTGGAACATTGACTTATTTGTGGTGTTCCAATGAAATTACGCCAATAGCGGATGCGCTCCCGGCAGGAACTTGTAGCCTACGAGTAACTGATCAAAATGGATGCAGTAAATCACAAAGTTTTACAGTTTGTGTTGGTACACCTCCTGATGAACCTTGTTTCAAAGGACGTCTGGCTATTTCTCCTAATGGAGATGGTTTTAATGATTTTTTTGTAATTGAATGCATTGAAAATTATAATAACAATCTTCAAATATTTAACAGATGGGGAAAGTTGATTTTCAATAAAAGTAATTATGTAAATGAGTGGCCAGACCAAAACCCTGATGAAGCTGACCTTACGGAAGGTACATATATGTGGGTTCTAACGGTAAAGGAGCCAGGAAAAAATGATGTAATTTACAAAGGAACAGTTACCCTGGTAAAATAATTTTAATCCAAGTAAACACCAAAAAATGAAATCAATTAATTCAATTATAATATTTGTAGCTCTGGTGACTCTTGGCCAATCTATTAAGGCACAAGATTATGCAGTTGCATTAAAAACACCAGCTGTATATAATCACTACACGCTTAATCCTTTTTTAATTAATCCCGCACATACAGGTTTTGAGCAAATAAACAGAATCGTTTTTAATTTCAGAAACCATTGGGCTGGTTTTGAAGGATCCCCAAAAGGATTGACACTTGGAATTAATGGAAGTCCTGCTGCTAATATGGGACTGGGGGGAGTTATATACTCTGAGAATTTTGGAGTAGCAAACCGCTTCACAGGTCAAGTTAATTATGCTTACAATTTTAGAGCTACTGAAACCACAAAGATGTCTTTAGGTTTGTCAGGTTCCTATATCCAATACAGCTTGGATAATGAGGCAATTACAGATGGATTACATCAAGCATCTGATGGCATTATCAATGCAGCGGTAAATGGAGAAAACTTTTTCGGCGCAGACTTAGGATTTTGGGCTGATTTTTCAGATAAATTTAAAATTGGGATAACCTTACCACAGCTGGTGTTATCCAGATTGGATAATAAAAAATCGGACGAGGATAAGCCATTTAATTTTGTTGGATTTTTAGGCGTAAAATGGAATGTTCCATCCTACCGAATGAGTATTGAGCCCTCTGTTTGTGTCAGGAAAATCAGTGATGTTCCTTTTGGAACCGATCTGAATGTGGTGGCAAATATGCTTGATGATCGGTTATTTGCTGGATTTACATACAGCTTTGGCCCTTCTGACAGCAGGGTATCTTTTTTAGGAGGTGTTAGGGTAGAACAATTTAGGTTTTATTATTCTTATGATCAGTCGTATCAAACCTTCCAAAACTTTAACAATGGATCTCATGAATTGACCTTGTCTTTTGATCTTGGTAAAGGGAAACAACCAAACAAGCAAAAAATGAATGGGGAATCTGATAACATTGGAGAAATGAAGAATTAACTTTTATCGCTTTCTAGTTAATACTGATAATACAATCAACACTAAACTTGCTATCATGGCAAGGTATGCTAATGCATCACCAATCAAACAATAGATTGTGACTTTGTTGTTAAAATTACAAACACCTCTGATTGCTGCATCTTGTCCATACTTTGTGGGCTGATGTATAATGCCTTTTATGTCAATGAAGCAGGATATTCCAGTATTTGCTGACCTTGCTATGGGTTTTCTAAATTCAATGGCTCTAAGTGCACCAAATGCAAGATGTTGCTTATATCCTGGTGTATTATCCCACCATCCATCATTGGTCATAATAAAAATTGCTTGAGCACCATTTTTCATGTAGCCGCGCATATAATCACCATAAATGGATTCGTAACAAATTACAGGCGCAATTTTAAAATTATTGGTTGAAATGACGGCTCTATTTTTTTGAGTTGCAAGACCGGCAGGAGATCCACCTAATTGGTCCACCAATGGTTTTAAAAAAGGTAGGAATTTTCTGTAAGGGAAGATTTCTGCTCCCGGAACCAGTTTGGATTTTCTATATAATTGGAAATTAGGATCTTCTTTACAAATTTGAATGGCGCTGTTTTCTAATTCATAAAATCTTGGTTCTGAAAGATTGCGAAATGGTCTTGAAAATTTTGTAATTTCTTCATTTTTTTCGATGATTTTCATGCTGGTGATTCCCATAACTATACTCAAATTTTCATAATTACTTATGAAATTCTGCCAGTCCTGAATTCTAGAATCTGAAGACATTTCATTTCTTCTAAAAATATTTCCTGGAGGATCCCCGAAGCTAGTCTCCGGAAAAATTAAATATTGGGTAGTTGGGCTAACAGCTTCTTTTGCAAGCTTTCGAAATTTCTTTAGTTGTAAATATTCAGGAACATTGAATTTTTCATAATGTGGTTCGAGGTTTGGTTGTACAATTCCAATTTCCACTGGAACACCTGTTGTTTTATATGTAAAGAAAACACAATAGGAAATTAGAATTGGGATAAAAACTAACAGGAAAAAACTCCACAATAATTTTTTATTATTTGTTAACAAGGTGTGCCTACCAAATTTTATAAAAACTGAGAAAATTTTATAAAAGATAATATTCGTTAAGAGGACCCATAGCGTTCCTCCGAAAACACCAGTGTATTCATACCATTGAATCCATGAAGGCCATGAAGCAAATGCATTTCCTAACGTCAGCCAAGGCCATGAAATTTCCCAGTTTAAATGAACCCATTCAAAAGTCATCCAAAAGAAAATTAATGCCCAAAAGTTTATACTTTTTTTATTGTGACTGAGTTTAACTGCGCCCCACCAGGGTATCAGCATAAAAAAGGAATTGAGCCAAATAGCCACCATACCGGGAATAAGAGCAGCATTTGCAACCCAATAAGTAGTAAGGATATTCCAAATTACAAATGCATGGTAAGGAAAGAATAGATTTAGTTTATTAAATTTATCATTAATAATTGAGCTATCATTTATATAAAGTAATGGTACCCAAGCAATAAAAAGGAGTGGGGTCAATCCAAATGGAGGAAAAGAAAGAGCAAACAATAATCCAGAAATAGTTGACCCTAATATTAATTTGGGGAATTCAAATTTATTAGACTTGAATTTATAAAATCCTAATACTATAATACCCCACAGAGCAGAGAAGAAAAGGAGTGGCAGATGACCCCATAAAGGGAGACTATACATTTTCCAACCTGAAAATGCAACAATAAAAATGAAGCCAAATAAAAGTGGATAATACCAATGTTTTATTCCAAACACAAGACAAAATTTAGCTTGAAAATTACGTATAAAATTAGTTTTTAACTAATTTTAAATAATTGGATTTCATAAAGCGATTTATGCGCTGACAATTTTTTCCATCATTTAAAGAATTATAGTAAGAAGCTTTAAAGGTTCTGACTATTTTCATTAAAATTCAAGTAACGACATGTTTAATTGGAATATGAATATTGGATTATCAGGAGCCTTGCAAGTATAGATGCTCTTGATACTCTTATCCAATTGAACCGGAAAGAAAATTTAGAAAATTTTTGAGATCATCAAAATTATATATTGCTCTTATTTGTGCATTACATCTGCTAATTTCAGGCGCAAGAAAACCAACGAACACAGGTGTAATATTTTCGGGAGTTTTTTGTAGAGAATGTAGTAAGTCCTTTGCATAATTAAGAGTTGGTTCTTCATTTACAAAGCATAGAATAAATCGTGCTTTAAAAGTTTGAGCAGCCTCTACTATGTCTTTGACATCAGAATCATTGCTCATATATAAAGAAGGTATACTCCTTTGGCTAAGCAGATATTCAATAAAAAAACGACTTAATTGTTGATTTTCGGTACCCGGCATGGCCAAAATAAACCTGTTTTCATTGAGTTTGGGTTTCTCTTCGAAAAGGATTATTTGCTGTATAATTTTCCTCTTGATTAATTGCATAGCAAATTCTTCATGAGCTTTCCGAATAGAACCACCTAACCACATGTCATGAAGTTTATCCAATAAGGGCATCAATAATTCCTCAAATGTCTCATCAAAACCGTGTTGCTTGATGTGTCTGTCAATTATATGAATAAATTTGGTTTGGTCAAGATGTATAATACTTAAAGTTAGTGCATCAATAGAATCTACATTAAAAGAGGCAACATCACTCAAATGGGCAACGATATCTTCAATTTGATTATCAGGCATCATGCTGATAGAAGAAATTTTGTAACCTTTATGATTGAGCAACGCAATACTGGTCACTTTTTTAAGATCATTGTCATCATAATACCGAATATTCGTAGAAGTCCTTTTAGGGTGTATAATGTTAAATCTCTTTTCCCAAATACGAATAGTATGAGCCTTTATGCCTGTTAATTTTTCTAAATCCGTAATTGAATAAATGGCCAACTCTGTACTTGATTTGATTCAAAGAGGATAACATTTAATACATTTTTTTGTTTAAGAGTTTATATGCGTAAGGAATTCATCAATATTGGTATTGTTTGTTACCCGACATATGGAGGCAGCGGAGTTGTTGCAACAGAATTAGGAAAGGCTTTAGCAGCCAAGGGTCATCAGGTGCATTTTATCTCCTATAAAAGACCCGCCAGACTTGGCTCTTTTCAAACAAATGTATATTATCATGAAGTTTCTACTAGTGAATACCCTCTTTTCGATTTTAAGCCTTATGATACAGCTTTAACAAGTAAAATTGTTGATGTTTCCATTCATCACAATCTTGATATACTCCATGTTCATTATGCAATTCCTCATGCAATTATAGGATTTGTGGCCAGAGAAATTCTCGCAAAAAAGGGTAAGAGGGTCCCATTGGTAACTACTCTGCACGGAACAGACATTACATTGGTTGGTTTAGATGGTTCCTTTTACCCAGTTGTAGAGTTTAGTATAAATGAATCAGATTGCGTGACTGCAGTTTCGGCCTCTTTAAAAGACGACTCAATAAGAGCATTTAATTTAACAAGAGAGATTGAGGTAATTCCTAATTTTGTCGACTCAAAGAGATTTAAACCTAATGACAATCAATTACTTAAATGTCGGTTTGCAAAGGAAAATGAAAAAATCATCAGTCATATTTCAAATTTCAGAAAAGTAAAGAGGATAGGAGATATTGTCAAATCATTTTTTGAAATAAATAAAACACTTCCATCAAAACTACTGCTCATTGGTGATGGGCCAGAGCGATCAGGATTAGAAGATTTAGTAAGGGAGTTGGAGATTGAGGAGAAGGTTTATTTTTTAGGTAAGCAAGATGCAGTAGAAGATCTTTTGGCAATATCTGACTTATTTATGTTAACCTCTGAGCATGAGAGTTTTGGTCTTTCTGCTCTAGAGGCTATGGCATGTTCAGTTCCCGTAGTTTCATCCAACGCTGGGGGTTTGCCTGAGGTGAATATTGAAGGTTATTCAGGATTCAATTGTCCAGTTGGTAATGTTCAGGCATTCATAGAAGCCAGTCTAAAGATCTTAAGTAATAATGAGCAACACGCTCAGTTTAAATCCAATGCATATAAGCAATCTATGAAATTTGAACTTGGTAAAATTTTACCAATGTACGAATCAGTTTATTGGAAAACACTGAATAAGATTTAGGTTAGAACTGGAAACTTTAACGTCTTTTAGAGTTTATGAAGATCAACATTTACCTTTGCAAAAAATTGAACCATGGCCAATAGAAAGGATTTATATGAAGGACATGATTATTATAATCTTGATGAATTTCTTTCAGAAGAGCATTTGCTTGCCCGGGAATCAATTAGAGGTTGGGTAAAACAAGAAGTTACACCATTTATTGAGGGATATACTGAAAGGGCAGAATGTCCTACGCATTTATTCAAAGGATTAGCAGAAATCGGTGCATTTGGCCCGAGCCTTCCTGTGGAATATGGAGGAGGGGGAATGGATGAGATTGCTTACGGGATCATAATGCAGGAATTGGAAAGAGGTGACTCAGGTTTGCGTTCCATGGCTTCTGTCCAAGGTTCTTTGGTAATGTATCCAATATATCGTTTTGCTTCTGAAGATCAGAAAAAAAAGTATTTGCCAAAGTTGGGAGCAGGGGAACTAATTGGATGTTTTGGACTTACGGAGCCTGATTTCGGCTCAAATCCTGCTGGAATGGTTACAAATGTTAAGGACGATGGAGATTGTCTTATTTTAAATGGGGCGAAAATGTGGATAACAAATTCCCCAGTTGCAGACATTGCAGTAGTTTGGGCAAAGAACGAAGAAGGGGAAATTTTAGGAATGGTTGTTGAAAGTGATTCTAAAGGTTTTTCTGCACCTGAAATGCATGGAAAATGGTCGTTAAGGGCTTCCATAACAGGAGAGCTGGTATTTGAAGATGTTAGAGTCCCAAAAAATCAGGTTTTTCCATTGGTGAGAGGCTTGAAAGGCCCCTTGTCTTGTTTGTCAAAAGCTCGATATGGAATTGCCTGGGGAGCTATCGGTGCAGGGTTGGATTGTTATGACACGGCACTTAGATACTCAAAAGAAAGAATTCAATTTGGAAAACCTTTGGCTGCATTTCAGTTAACACAAAAAAAACTAGCTGAAATGATCACTGAACTGACAAAAGCCCAATTACTGGTATGGAGGTTAGGAACCTTAGCAAATAATGGAAAAGCAACTCCGGCTCAAATTTCAATGGCTAAAAGGAACAGTGTAATAACTGCACTAAACGTGGCAAGGGAGTCTAGACAAATTTTAGGTGGAATGGGTATAACTAACGAATATCCAATCATGCGACACATGATGAATCTTGAAACAGTACTTACTTATGAGGGAACCCATGATATTCATTTGCTTATAACGGGAATGGATGTAACAGGTATTAATGCTTTTAACTAATTGGAAGTAAATATTCCGAATTAATATTGAATCATATATTGTTTAATTTAATTCTTTATTTGAGAAAGCATTTTTTGATTTTTTCAAGATGGGGTCTATGAAAAGGCTCACCATGATAATGATCACGCCCAAATAAAAGAGTCCGCCTAATTGTTTATGTTCTTGAAGGAAAATCATCGAAAGTAAAATTCCGTAAACTGTTTCCATATTGAAGGCGAGCATCACCGAAAATGCAGACAAAAATTTCATGGCTTTTAAGGCCAAAACATAAGCAAAAACAGTGCAAAATAAAGACAAAAGGATTATATACCACCAGTCATTGTAGGATGGCAAAAATGCAGTTTCCGGTTTGAACCAATACAAGCCAGGTAGAAGTACACTAATAAAAATCCAAACTGAAAAGAGTTCTATCCAAGTTATTAAAATGGGGTCAGCTTTGGTAATGTGTTTTTTATTGTAGCTTGCAAAAAGAGCAGATAAAGCTGCGGCAATTAAACCTACAAAAAAACCCAAGCGAAAATTATCAGGAATGCTTTGGTTTATCAATAATATTCCAGGAAGGGTAACAATGCCAATGAAGGCGTCTCTCCATAATATTGCTTTTTTGCTTGTCCAAGCTTCAAAAAATGCAGTTAAAACAGGAATTGTTGCAAGGCAAATCATAGCAACGGAAGCATTTGCGAGTTTTATTGAACCGTAAAAACAAATCCAATGCAAGGCAACCAAAATTCCAATTCTTGAAAAAATTTTAAAATTTTGTTTATCAAAGTGACTAAAAGCCCCTGAATACAACATATATGGGATGAGAAGAACCCATGTTAACAAAGCTCGCCACCACACTAAGATGATTGCCGGAAGCTCAATAAGTTGCCCTAGGATACCAGTAAAGCCAAATAGAAAAACAGCAAAATGCACATAGAAATAAGATTTAGTTTCAGACTTCATAAGGTTTTTTGAGGTTATTATTGTTCTGACTTAACAAAAAAGGTCATCTTGAGGCATATAAAATTGAAAAAAGCTAAACCTAAATATGAGGCAAATATCTATTTTTGTGTCCTTAAAAATAGAAGGGAATGAAAATTTTGAACATTGGAGATAAGGCACCTGGATTTACAGTTGTCTCTACAGATAAGCAGATGGTGAGCCTTTCAGACTTTGCCGGCAAAAATGTAGTCCTATTGTTTTTCCCATTTGCATTTACTGGAACCTGTACAAAGGAGTTATGTATGATAAAAGATGACATTACCAGATATTCTAGCCTCAATGTACAAATTATAGCTATTTCAGTAGACAGTCCTCATAGTCTTAAAAAGTACAAAGAGGAATTGCAATTGCCTTATGTAGTACTTTCTGATTTTAATAAATCAATCTCTAATGCTTATGGTTGTTTGTATGAGGAGTTTTTTCTTGGACTAAAGGGAGTATCAAAGCGCTCTGCTTTTGTAATAAATAGTGAGGGTATAATAAAGTATGAAGAAATTTTGGAAAATGCGGGAGATATTCCTAATTTCGATCTCATTAATCAAACCTTGGCTTCATTAAATTAATATTATGATCAATTCTAATCCAGAAACATGGCAAGATCTAGATGAAGAAGTTCTAATTGAAGATCATGTCGGTGAAATATCAGAAATCATTGTATTTAATGATGATGTAAACACATTTGATTGGGTTATAGAATGCTTTGTCGATGTATGCAATCATACTTTTGAACAGGCTGAGCAGCTTTCCCTTATGGTTCATTTTAATGGGAAAGCCAGTGTCAAAAGAGGTGCTTTTGATGCTCTCAGACCTATGAAAGAATCCTTATGTGAACGTGGATTATCAGCGGTAATTGAAAAAATGAAAGTTTAAGAGCAATGCCGGTTTTCAGAATACCGGATAATAAAATTGTTTTTCCACACCCAACTTTAGCAAATAGTGATGGTTTACTCGGAATAGGAGGAGACCTTAGTCCACAAAGGTTAATTTTAGCGTATCAGAATGGAATTTTTCCTTGGAGTTCTGCGGGAGAACCAATCTCTTGGTATTGTCTTTTACCGAGATTGATTCTATACCCTTCAAAAGTTAATATTAGCAAGAGTATGAAGGTTGTAATAAGTCGTAATAAATTTCATTTTACCATTGACCAGCATTTTAAAGAAATAATGAGTCATTGTAAGGAAATCGACAGAAAAGGACAAAAAGGTAGCTGGATTTATAATGAACTAGAAGAATCATTTTTGGAATTGCACCAATTAGGTTTAGCGCATTCCATTGAAATATGGAAGGAGAATGTTTTGGTTGGCGGATTATATGGTTTAGCCATTGGGAAAATGTTTTGTGGCGAATCAATGTTTTCAAAAGTTACCAGTGCATCAAAATTTGCACTTATTGTTTTGTGCCGAATTTTAACAGAAAATTCTTTTGAATTAATTGATTGTCAACAGGATACCAACCACATGAAGTCAATGGGGGCAGAAATAATGGGTACCTCAGATTTTTTAAATTTTTTGGAGAAAAACAAATTGTACCCACAAGCAAATGATTTCTGGAAAAATTATTCCAACCAAAACCCAATACTGTAACAAGATATAAAGACTACCATTTGTGCTTAGTTATAAAACTTTAGAACTTTATGGCAGTAACAACGATATCATTCTAGAAAGTACTTTTAATATTAAAAAGTATTGGTTTCAATGGAATAAAAGTCCGTAAACTATTTTCAATTTCCTTGGACTTAATCAAACCCCTACATTTTTAACGATAATTAATTGAATAGAATGAAGTAGAATAAAATTATCGATTTAGATTTCGAACTAATTAATTGAGAATTTTCTTAATATTCACAATAGGAAAATCCAATATATATAACTTTATAAATTAAATCCGGAGATTTAAAATTTATAAAAATGACATTAGTTTTTTCTCTAACTCATGTTCATCACCTGGTGTGTAACCAGAATGAGTATATAGTATTTGGCCGTTAGCATCCACTACAAATGTTTGTGGAATTGATTGAAAACCAAGTTTTTTTAGGCTGTCTTTGTTTGCATCGGATAGAATGGTATATCCCCAGCTCTTTTGTTGTACCATTGGTTTCACTTTATTAACTTGTTGAATATCATCAATAGTAACGGCAACAACTTCTATACCTTTTTTCTGCCATTCGGAGTAATGACTGCTCATTGCGTCTAACTCCTTTTTACACGGGGAACACCAGGTGGCCCAAAAGCTGATCACGGTTAGTTTGTTTTTAGAGAACTTTTGGTTTAGTTCACAAGACTTCCCATCAAGAGTTTTTAAACTTAAAGAAGGAAACTTGTTTGCAACCGGCTTAAATGAAAGCAGAGCAAATGAACATATTAGAGATAAAAGAATAAGATTTTTCATCTAGGACTAAGTTTTTTATTTAAACGTAAAATTCAATTAAAATTTCCATTAATTTGGGCCTTCGAAAAATATTTAACGAATGATTAACCTATTTAGAAAACTGTTCATTGCCAAGCTTTTAGCTTTGGTTTTTTGGGGGGCTGGAGCACAAGAGTCACTTTTAATCAGTGGCGGTTTTCAGACGAATGGGAATTTATTTCTAAGAGATAGTGCAATTGGGGCTGCCGGTATTCCTCAATATGATTATCAACTATTTGGAGCAGAGTCTTGGTTGGATCTGAATATGTCTTATAATGGGTTTAATGGAGGCATAAGATTTGATCTTTTCAATAATTCAAATCTATTAAATCCATTGAATTCATATACTGCGCAAGGGATTGGACGATGGTTCATCAATAAGGAAATAGACCGCTTGGACTTAACTGTGGGTTATTTATATGATCAAATAGGTTCCGGAATCATATATAGAGCGTATGAAGAGAGGGCACAACTATTAGATAATGCTCTTTTGGGAGTTTCCGCCAAATACAGGATAAATGAACAGTGGAATGTAAAAGCATTTACCGGCAAACAAAAAAATCTATTCACGATCTATAACTCAATAATAAAGGGAATATCTATAAATGGATTTTATCAGCCAAATGATTCCTCTAACTGGTCAATAGCACCCGGTGCTGGATTTGTAAACAGGACTTACGGCGACGCAATAGTAACAGACCTCACCAACATTTCTGCAGGATACTTAGCAAAAGATCAGTTTATTCCCAACTATAATACAAATGCATTTACATTATTTAATACCTTAAATTATAAGGATTTTAGCTGGTATGCAGAAGCAGCATTTAAGCCAGATGATGTTTTTTATGATCCAAATGCAATTCGCTCCTTACCAAAAGGAGAGTCAAGTATTGGCAAATTTGTTAAACGCAATGGTTCTGTATATTACACGAGCCTAGGTTACGCTGCCCATAATTTAGGAATCACCATTGAAGGTAAAAGAACGGATGGTTTTGATTTCCGCGCAGAACCGCAGTTAAGTCTTAATAGGGGATTGGTTTCATATATTCCGCCAATGGCAAGAATTAATACCTATAGATTAACCGCTTATTATTTTCCGGCGACCCAATTTCTAAATGAAATGGCTTATCAAGTAGATCTTAAGTATGGTCTTGGTAAACATTGGAATCTTTCAGTCAACTTTTCAGACATTAGGGATATAGATTTTAAAAGAGAATTTTATAAGGAAATTAATGCAGAAGTGGTTTATAAAAGGGAAGAGACATATCAGATAATATTAGGGGTTCAACATCAAATGATAGATGTAGAATTGTATTTTGGAAAGGGCGGAGAAGAGGATGTGAAGACCATTACCCCCTATTTTGAGTTTCTATATTATGTCAATGATAAAACCTCATTAAGAATTGAATCACAATACATGTATAATAAACATGATATTGGCTCGTGGGTTTATGGCTTAGTTGAATTAGGGATTTCTCCACATTGGATATTTGAATTGTCAAATATGTATAACACCTTTTCTCCAAAAGGTACCAAAGCTTTGCATTATCCTACCGCAGGATTAGTTTATAATTATGGAAATAACAGATTTGGGTTAAGATACGTTAAGCAGATACAAGGAATAGTATGTTCTGGTGGCATATGCAGACTTGAACCGGCCTTTAGTGGATTTAGGGCTTCAATTACTTCAACTTTTTAATTGGAATTTATGAAAACGCAAATGATTTATATATTAAAATTCAGCTTTTTGTATATTAGTTTAATTCTATTTTTAAATTCATGTTCTGATTGGGAACAACCTATCCAGTTACCTAACAGCGGAGGAATTAAATCATCCAGAGTTTTATTAGTAGAAGAATTTACGGGAGCCTCATGCCCTAATTGCCCATCAGGAACTGCAGAACTCAAAGGAATAATTGATAAATATCCTGACAATATTGTTGCAGTTGGAATTCATTCCAATTTTCTGGCGGCACCGGCAACGGTCGGAGAAGTTGATTTAAGGACTCCAGAAGCACAAGCAATAGAGACATTCCTTGGTGCTTGGCTTGGAAAACCAGAAGCTGCATTTAACAGAAAGAAATTTAACAACCAAAATGGAATTAGAATAGGTAAGCCCGACACCTGGATCACTTTTGTAGAACAAGAGTTGAAAGAAGTGCATGAAGCTGAACTTAAGATTAGCAATAAATATGATTCAACAACACGCGAATTGCAAATCACCCTAACCGCCACTGCATTGCGCACCATAGCAAAGCCAATTTATATTCACGCATTGATAACAGAATCTGAAATTTCGGCTTCTCAGAAAAATCAAACCGGTATATTAAAGGATTATGTGCATGAACATGTATTACGCAAGTTAATCACTCCTGTTGCGGGGGAATTATTGATCAATTCACTAGACGTTGGTAAGAGTGTTAGTAAAACATTTACTTATATTCTTCCACCTCAAGACAGGGTTTGGGTTGCAGAACACTGTGCAACGGTTGGATTTATAAGCTATGCCGAACAAGAAAAGTATGTTATACAGGCAGCAGAAAGTAAAATCAAACGTTGAGATATTCCTGTTTTATAAAAGTGCAGCACCAATTACACCAGCGCTGTCACCAAGTTTTGGTTTTGCAAAAATAGTTTTGAGATCATTATTGAAAAGATGCTTTTTTACTTCAGGCTTACCCCTTTCATAAAGCACATCGAGGTTGCCTAATCCACCACCGAAAACGATAATGTCAGGATCAATTATGTTTATAATTACAGCTACAGCTTTACCAAAATAGTGAATTAATCTATCAATTGTTTGTATGGCAAATTCATCACCTGCTTGATATAACCTATAAATGTCTTTCATTGATTTTTGTTCACCACTGATTTTATGGAAATATTTTTCAGTCCACGGTCCGGCTAGGAAAGTTTCTACACAACCTCTCCGTCCACAATAACATAATTCTCCAGATTCATCAAGGCAATTATGTCCCCATTCGCCGCTAATACCATGTTTTCCATTTAATACTTTACCATGTACTACAATTCCTCCTCCTACTCCTGTACCCATAATGACACCAAAAACAGATTCAGGATTTATAACATAATCCGGAACAACCCCAAGATGGGTTTCAGCCATTGCGAAACAGTTTGCATCATTAGCCATTCGAACTTCAATACCCAGAAGTTTTTCTAAATCTTTCTTCATGGGTTTACCAATAATGCATTGAGTATTACTGTTTTTAATCAGCTGAGTATCTGTATCAATTATGCCTGGTGTTCCTACGCCTATTCTAACTGGTTTTTTACCAGTTTGTTCTCTTAACATATCTACCAGTATTTTAAATTGGTCTAAGACATGATCATAACCTCCTGCTTGTTCGGTAGGCACTCTTAGTCTGCTGATAATGTTAAAATTAGGTTTTGATTCTAAGACAACACCTTCTATCTTAGTTCCACCCATATCAATTCCCCAACAAAGATCCGCCATAAATATTTTTTTGAAGGTAAGCTAGATCTGTCAAAAGTATATAATTGAACTATATTTTTCTAAAATATATTATAGAAAACATTAAATCGATATTTTCGAAAGGTATTAGTTAAACTTATTTTTTTTTCTAAAATCACCTCTTTTCCAGGCTTTGAAAAATTCTATCCATGCCATAGGATTTAGAATCTGCATAGGTTTAAACTGACCTGCATAATAATATTTCTGTGCATTTTGAGAGAGATATAGGCTTGAAGTTTCGCGACCATCCGCAGGCGTTATTTCCATTAATCTTCTTATTTTGTCCTGAGCAAGATTTGCAGCAGCGATATCCTCAAGACTTTTGGAAATGTCCATTGCTAGAAACTCTTGACGGAAAAATTCTTTATCTGGCCAAGGATAAACCACAGTCTGTGGAAGAAAAATAGTATCCTGAGTCATTATTTGAAAGATTGTGTAATGTTCTTTATGAAGGCTGTCAGGAACAATAAAATAGGCGGGTTTAAATCCAACATAATTAAAAATAAGGGTATCGCCATTTTGAACAACAAGTGAGAAAAAACCCTTACCATCAGAATAAACTCCTCTGTTGGTGTTTAAAATACTAATTTCAGCAAAAGGTAATGGCTTAGGATCTCCATCAGAATCAGTCATAACCATTCCAGTGAGCTGAACAAGTTTATAGCTTTGGGTATAAACCATATCAGTCCAGCCAATAATAATTACTGTTATTAAAAGAAACTTTCTCATTTCGTGAAGTTAACGTAAAGATAAAACAGATATTCTATCTGGCAGAGAAGACTAACTACCATAGTCGTATATTTACCTATAAATAAAGATGATCAAATGTTAAAATCGTTTCAGGTATTCATGTTTTGTTTGTTTGTTTTTTATTCTTTTAATCAAATTAGCGCGCAGCTTAAGAGCGGACCAATGTTGGCATATGTTGAGCACAGAACCGCCAAAATATGGTGTGAAGTCGAAGGAGAAGTTTCATTAGTTTTAAGATATTGGCCAGCAAATTTACCAAATGAAGCAAAAGAAGCTTTTAAAACAATTCATAAAGCTTATTCTTTTGAAACTGTAGAATTTGATTTAGTTGATCTCAAAGCAGGAATGGACTATCATTATCAAGTTTATCAAAAGAAAATGAAAATTCCGGCTGCTCAGGGTGATTTCAAAACCCAGGAAATCTGGAAGTGGAGAAAATCAGCACCGGACTTTTGTTTCCTAGCAGGTAGTTGTAATTACGTTAATGACATTGAATATGACAGACCTGGGAGGCCATATGGATCTGATTCAACCATTTTTTTAACCATGGCAAAAGAGAAGCCGACCTTTATGTTATGGTTGGGAGATAGTTGGTATACAAGAGAGGCTGATTTTCAAAGCAAATGGGGATTGTGGGCACGAGCTTCACATGACCGTGCCACACCAGTTTTGCAAAATTTTTTAAAATCAACCTCACATATTGGGATTTGGGATGACCATGATTATGGACCAAACAATGAAGGAATTTCATATCATTTAAAGGAAGATGCCAGAGAGGTATTCAAAGCATATTTTCCTAATCCGAGTTTTGGTAATTATGGAAAAGGTATCTATACAAAAGTTAGTTACTTTGATGTAGATCTGTTTTTAATGGATAATCGAACTTGGAGAAGTTCTGATAATATGAATCCATATGTAGGGGGAAAACCAAATCCAGAAAAGAGGATGTTCGGAACAGAACAGATGAACTGGCTTAAAAATAGTTTGTTAAATAGTACAAATACCTTTAAGATAATTGTAAACGGCTCTCAATCTCTTAACAAAACATCGGGAGGAGATTGTTGGGCTAATTATCCAGTAGAGTTGGAAGAGCTATTGGATTTTTTGGAACTTTACAAAATAAGTGGAGTGCTTTTTCTTTCGGGAGATAAACATATCAGTGAAATTGTCAAACTAGATAGACCTAACAATTATCCATTGTATGACATTACAACCTCTTCGCTTACTGCAGGAATTAGTAAAGTTAGGGGACAAGAAATTAACAATCCCCTTAGAGTTAAGAATCTTATCTTGGAGGAGCATAATTATGGAAGATTTTCAATATCAGGTCCAAGTAAAGAGAGAATGATAAAAATTGAATTTGTAGATATGCATGGAAAATCTCGAAAGGAATTTGTGATTAAAGAAAATGAACTAAGTTATAACTTAAAATAATTTTCAAAATGAATTGGTTCAATTGGATAATTATCATTCCTATACGTCTCTATCAATATTTGCTTTCTCCATTACTTGGAAAGAACTGCAGATTTCAACCCTCCTGTTCGAATTATATGATAGAGGCAGTCAAAGAGTGGGGAGTATTTTATGGTGTTTTTCTTGGTCTAAAAAGGATTAGCAGATGTCATCCATGGGGTGGGCACGGGAATGACGCGGTGCCTAAACGAAATAAACAATAAGTCAAAATACCAGAAGCTTGTTATACTTCTCCTATATTGTGTTGTTTCCAAATATTCCAAATAAGTTTAAATGGGATCAATATAATTCCTATAAGGCAGGATATTGCAAAGAAGATCATTTGGCTTCTGATATAAATGGCCATTGAAATTTGCTCTCTTTCCGGAATATCATTTAGTATTTCTTGAATTCCAACTTCATCAAGAAAATTTTTAAAATCCGAAAATGCATAAATGCCATAGAAGAAGGTTGGCAACATTATGAAAACCAGAGCAATTTTTAAAATCTGAAATCTTGCATATGGTGTCAAGTGCCATAAAAAGAGCCAACGCATACCAATACAAAAGCCCAGAATAAAAAAGAAGTTGCTTAAATAAAAATCATAAGGAATTTTGAAATAATAAATTGGAAAAAGAATAATGATAGTAAATAGTATAGAAAATAACCACCAAATTATTTCCGACTTAAGTTTAATTAGAGTTATATTCAAAATAAAAATTATGCATTTAATTATTCAAATTAAATTTTTTCTTGGTACGTGTTAAATATCTTATTCGGATCTTCCTTTTTTAAAACCAATGCGATTAAGGATGAAATGATAAAGTAAATCAACAACGAGGAAGCTAATATAATTAATAAGTTACCAAAACCAAATGGATTTTGTTCTTGAATTCTCTCAATTGCCTTTTCTGCTTCTATATCTCCCATGCTTGCTCTAAAGTTTTCAATCCATTTTATTTGGGCTTCTTTTTGTTGTTCCGCAAGATCAGGGTCGATGAAGTTATAGAGAATTGCCATAAATAAAACAGAAATTAGACTATAAACAATGGAGCTTACCCAGCAGGGGATCAAAGCTTCTTTCCAAGTCATAAATCCACCAAATTCTTTTCTTGTATCCATACCGGAAAAATACATAAACACAATGCCAATTAAAAATAAAACTATGCCAACACCAAAGTTCTGTATCATAGTGTGGTCGAATAAATACAAGGCCATTGTTAATACGACATAAACTGCGGACCAAATTAAACCATACCGAATTGCGATAATATGTTTTTCCATTTATAAAAAATATTTAATTGATGTATATTTTTTTATAAAAAGTTCCCAAAACTTTTCCTTGTAAATTTGTTGAGATGCAAGGGCTATTTTTAGAAACAGATTTTATATTTTCAACACTGTATTTCCAACTTTCAGTTGGATGAAACCAAGTAATGTTAGCTATTTTTCCTTCGGTAAGACTGGCATCATTTAATTTGAATATTTTTCTAGGATTCAAAGATACTTTCTCTACCCATAAATCGACACTGATTTCTGATGGAATAAATGTTTGGGTTAAACTGAAAGCAGTTTCTAGAGAAATAGCTCCAAAAGCAGCCGCCTGAAATTCTAAATCCTTTTTCTCGGGGTTCATAGGTGTATGGTCACTCACAATAATGTCAATTGCGTTTTCTTGTAATCCCTTAATAAGGTCTAGTCTATCCTTTTTAGACCTAATTGGTGGCATAAGTTTCAAGTTTTGTGAAAAAGATAATAAGTCAGTGTCTTCATAAACCAAATTGAAAATCGAAACAGAACTAAATAATCCAGATAGTTTTTTCTTAGCCACCTTGATAAGGTTTACAGCCTCAGTTGTTGAAATTTTATGTATCATCAATCTAGATTCTGAATATTTTAGTATTTCCAAATCTCTATTGACAGCCGTTATTTCTGCCAGTGATGGAATACCTTTTAGACCTAAGAAGGTACTTGATTCGCCTTCATGCATCTGACCTAAAGTGCCTAACTCCTGATCAAAGGAAGAATTGATGATCATGCTTTCAGGTATATTCTTAATGTATTCCAAAGACCTTAATAAAAGGCCAGATTTTTGAATCCCCATATTACCATCTGAAAATGCCACAGCTCCAGCTTCATGCATTTGAAGAATTTCAGCCATTTCGAGAGACTGAGTATTTTTGCTGATTGCGCCTATGGGATGAATATCAATATTTAACTCTTTTGACCTACTCTGAATGAAATGAATTTCAGATTTGGAATGTAATGCAGGTTTGGTATTGGGCATACAGCAAATTGCTGTGTAGCCACCAGAACTTGCGGCTTCATTAATATTTACAAGTGTTTCTCTTTCTTCAAAACCAGGTTCTCCTGTGTAACTACCCACATCAACCCAACCAGGAGAGATGTATGAGCCAGGATGGTCAAACACTTTAACATTTCGTGGAGTTTCAATGGAGGAACCAATTTTAAAAATCAGTCCATCCTTGATCCATAGATCACGAACTTTCCCATGTAGTTTATGACCTGGTTCAATAATTTTTACTTTTTTTAATAAACAGTTCATATTCATGTACTCCTCCATAGTCTAATCAACAGACTTTCCAAAATTAAGAATATTATACTCAATATTACTAAAATCCACCAAAGAGATTTTTTGCTTTTAGATTCTTTAATTGCGATACCCAAATCAGTCAATCCTTTTTGGTTAATTATCTCAGCATTTATACCAAAATATTCATTTAGTTGAACGTCAGGTATCTTGTCCAAGTTTGATTCTAACCGATTTTCATTAAAGGCAATTAAACCAATTATTTTATTTTGGTTTTTAACTTCATATATACCTGGTTTCTTAATTTGATCATATAATTCAAGAGCTATTTGATTACCAGCAGGTCTTATTGAAGGAATAAATTCTTCCGGACCTGAAAGAGTAAGCCCTTTTTCGGTAATTGGAATTTCCTGAGATTTTGGCAACAAAATAACTTCATCCTGACCAATGGTATAAGCGAGATTTATTTTTGAATTACCACTGATAGCTGCTTTAAAAATAAAGGGAAGTAAAATTTCAGGACTTTTAATTAAATTGCCATACTCTTCCGCTAAAGGGGAAGCAAAAGTATAAATATACCCTATGTTTGCTTGAGTCTTTATAAGGTAAGGAGAACCATCACGATAACTTAGAATGGTTTCGGATGATAAACCCTTTCTCAATGTATATTGACCATTTGAAAAAGGAAGTTTTATGTTCGCATTTGGATTCGTGAAAACATCTGAAAAAACTTCACTTTCAAGATTTATTGAACCCACCTCCTTTCTTGTTTTTTCAAAGTTGCTTATTGAATTTAGACTAAATTGATTCTCCAAACTTTGGTAAGTCTGTGCATTAGCGTCTGGTTTTGGAAAGAAAATAATATTAGTTCCTAACAAAGTAGCCTTGAACAATTCTTTTGTAAATCCTGATGAAAGTTCATTTAAATCACAAAGGACAATCAGCTTGAAGTTACTAAACTTGCTGTAATCAAGAGAATTTGAATTTACAAAAACTGGCTTAAAATAAGGCATTGAAGACAACGCATTGAAAAGAGCCTGTGGGATAATGTTGTCGTAAATAGCCAAGACATTTATTTCCTGATCTACTTGAAAGGAAGTAAAATATTCATCATCAAATAGAATTGGGTAATCTTTAATTTTTATTATTAGTTTTTGATTAGAGGAATTGTCAACAAAGACTTTTAAAGTGTCTGTTAAATTCTGCTTAGAATTTATATTCAAACTTTTATGAGGAAATTCTTGCCCATTCAATGAATAACTTACACGCACATTTTCAATAGGATTAATTCCGTGATTATGCAAATTAAAAACTAATGAATTTATTTGATTTGGAATGATAACCGGTGAAACAAAGTAAGCACTATCCAGACTTAGATTATTTTCATTGATCCTTTGAAGTGGAACTAAATGAAAGTTAATTGTAGAATCTATTTGGTCAGTGCTAACATCAACGATTGATTTTTGAAAATCAGAAATTAAATATGACTCCTTTTTGAATCCTTCTATTCCGGATAAAGTCTGGCTTTGTTTTTTGAGGATCCTGCTCATCAGATTGACAACAGGTCCTTCATTAATTTCTTGTACAGCAGTTAGTGCGTCGCTCTTTGAGAGTAGTCTAAGTTGTTTACCGCTTAAATCGTGACTTATAATTTGAAACTTATCATATTCAGTATAGCCATTGATAATTTCAACAGCTCTCTTTTTTGCAAGTGAAAATAAAGAACCTTCCTCAGAGTCAGCACTCATAGAATGGCTATTGTCTATGAAGATACTCACTGCATTAAATTGAATATTTTCATCGACCCTTTTGGGCAGATAGGGTTGAGCAAATGCCAAAATCAAGGCAGATAAGGCTAACAATCTAGTTAATAGAATTAAAAGATTTTTTAACTTATTTCGACTCGAAGTTTCTTCAACCAGTTCTTTTAAAAACCTTACATTAGTAAAAAGTACTTTTTTATACCTCTTGAAATAAAAAAGATGAATGATTATAGGGAGAGCCAAGAGGCTCAAGGCCCAAAGAAATCCGGGGAATAAGAACTGCATGTTCTGTTAAACGTTTGAAGGCGTAAAACTAATTAATTATCGGGCAAAATAATTTTGTAGACAAAGAAATATCTAAATTCTTGTTTATAATAAACCATCGAATATAAGTCAACTATTACGCATTATAAAATAATTTAATATTAATTATGTAATTTTGCGTCGTATGATAGCATATATAAAGGGAATTGTTACTGAATGTGCCCCAACACACGTGGTGGTTGAGGCAGCAGGAGTTGGTTATCAGGTTTTTATTAGTCTGAATACCTTCAGCCAAATTAATGGTTTAAAGGAATTGAAAATCCTTACTTATGCACATTATAAGGAAGATGGTCAGAGTTTGTATGGTTTTTTTAAGGATGATGAAAGATCGCTTTTTGTTCACCTGATTTCCGTTAATGGAGTAGGACCTAATACAGCAAGGCTGATACTTTCTTCACTTGATGCATCGGCTCTTAGGAATGCAATAATTACTGGTGACGACACCACTTTTAAAAGAGTCAAAGGGATAGGCCCCAAAACAGCCCAAAGAATAATTATTGATCTAAAAGATAAATTAACCAAAGATTCAGTGAATGAATCAGGTTCTTCCTTTGTTTCGACCTTTAATCTTAGGAAGGAAGCTCAATCTGCGCTTCTGGCTCTTGGTTTTGGAAGGCCACAAATAGAACAGGCACTAAACCGAATTCCGGGACCTGCATCTGAAGGGATGAGTTTGGAAAATCTGATAAAGGAGGCATTAAAAAATTTATCATAAAAGCTCTAAAAATATACCTTTTATATAAAAATATCGTTCTAATTACTCCTTTTTAAAAGCCGGGAGTTTTTTGTTCCAGAATATGAGAAGTCTTTTATTAGTTTTATTTATTTGTATTTTATTTGAAAAAATGCTCCTAGCCGGGGGCAAAGAACTTCCGGAGCCTCTACAGGTTGGCAAGGATATGTATTCTGATACTATACCTTTAAAAGACCGAACTGGAAGTTTTACAGATTCAGATACTAAAAACCCCTTTGATCTAAAAGATCCTAAGGTAATTGAACAAAGCATAGAATATGATCCAGCTACTGGTCAATATCGTGTAATTGAAAAGGTGGGAAATGACCATTACAGGCCGTCGTCTTATCTCACCTTTGAGCAGTACATGGATTTCAAATCCAAACAACAGGACAAGGAATATATGAGGTCTCTTGCCGGAATAAGTTCTGGCAAAAGAAATCTCAGCGGTCTTGTTGATCCTGTAAGTAAAATAGACATTAAAAGGAATTTAGTAGACAGATTGTTTGGGGGATTGGGAATCCAAATTGAACCCAGAGGTAATATTGACATGACTGTAGGTGGCTTTTATAATTTTACTGATATTCCTAACATTCCTATCAGACAACGGTGGCAAGCTGGCCCCGATTTTGACATGGATATTCAAATGGAAGTGGCTGGAAATATAGGCGATAAGCTAAAATTGAACACGAACTACAATACACAGTCTTCATTTGACTTTGAAAATAAACTTAAACTTGAATACGATAGTGAGAAGTTTTCAGAGGATGACATAATTAAAAAAATTGAAGCCGGAAACGTCAGTTTGCCTTTGCGATCAACTTTGATTAAAGGAAGCCAAAATTTGTTTGGATTTAAGACAGATTGGCAGTTTGGTCATCTTCGTTTAACCGGGCTTGTTTCTCAGCAAAGGTCAAGACAGGAAAATATTAAAACCAAAGGAGGGGGTGTTGTCCAGGAATTTCAAATTAGACCAGATAATTATGACGAAAACAGACACTTCTTTCTAAGCCATTATAATAGAGAAAACTATGAAGTATCTCTTTCCAATCTTCCTGAGGTTAACAGTCAATTTAGGATAAAGGACATTGAGGTATGGTTAACAGAAGATGGACAAAATTCAAGAGAAACCAATGTAAGGGATATTATTGCTTTAGCTGATCTTGGCACGCCGGATGGGCTGCCTTTTGATATGTCGACCAATCAACAAGCTAGATTTCTTCCGGGTAAAGCGGTACCACGAGACTTGCACGGGAAACCTTTACCCTCCAATACTTCAAATCAACTTTTAGAGCAAATTCTTGCCCTTCCTGGATCCCGAGATTTAAATGAAGTAGTAAGAGTGCTTTCTGATCCAAATGGACTAAATCTATTACAGGGAAGGGATTTTGAAAAGATTAGGGCAAAAAGACTAACTCCAAACGAATTCACATTTAATCCTGATTTGGGATTTATTTCATTGAGAGTGCGCCCCAGACCAAATCAAGTTCTTGCTGTCGCCTACCATTATACCTACAACGGCAAAGACATGGATCCACGAACACAAACACAACTTAAAGTTGGTGAATTTTCGGCTGAGGTAAAGTCAGATTCATTAAACTACAAAGTCATGTTTGTGAAGATGTTAAAATCCTCCAACCAAGTGACTTTTCTCCCATCTTTTGATCTGATGATGAAGAATGTGTACCCAATTGGTGGATTCAATTTGAATCAAGAAGACTTTAAATTTGACATATTTTACGAGTCTCAGGATGGAGCCCAAAGGCGATTTATTGAAGAAATAGATGGATACCCATTGTTAAACCTTTTTCAACTTGACAATTTAAACCGAACTAATGATCCGCAACCAGACGGGATATTTGACTGGGTAAATGGTCAAACAATTATACCTAGCAGCGGAAGTGTTATTTTTCCAGTTTTGGAGCCATTTGGATTGTCTTTTAAGAACCTACTTTCCAAGCTTGAATTTCTTAAAAATGATCCGGCCAAAATAGAAGCTATTTATAAAAAATATGCCTACCCACAGCTTTATGACACCTCAGTTACTTCAGCAAGACAAAATTTGCAATCCAATCAATTTATTCTCAGGGGAAGTTATCGTGCCGGGAAGTCAAATGAAATTCCTTTAAATACTTTTGGATCTGACCCAAATGCCAAAATAATTGTTCGCGCAGGATCTCTGGTATTAACTGAAGGTATAGATTACACAGTTGATCGAAGCTTAGGAAAAGTTACGATTCTAAATGAGTCGTTGTTGCAATCAAATACTAATATCAGTGTGGATTTTGAAAACAACGCCCTTTTCAACTTTAATACCCGAACCATGCTTGGTTTCAGAGCTGAATACTCAAAGAGTAAGGACGTTTATATTGGAACCACATTTATGAAGTTATTTGAAAGGCCTTTTACCCAAAAAGTAAATTTAGGTGAGGACCCCATCAATAACAACATATATGGACTTGACTTTGGGATTACCAAGCCAGCACCTTGGATAACTAGAACACTTGATAAATTACCACTTTACAGCACCAAGGATCCTTCCAGATGGTCATTGCAAGGAGAAGCAGCTTTACTTCAGCCTGGGTATTCGAGAGCGATTAATCAAGATGGAAGCGAAGGAGGAGTAGTTTATATTGATGATTTTGAAGGAAGTTCGACAGGAATAGGTTTGTATTTTAACACGACACAATGGATTTTGGCGACTCCACCTACGTCAAATTTTGTAGACGGGAATCTTGGTGGAAATAATGTATACAATAACTTTTATACCAGTTCAAACAGAGCTCTCTTATCATGGTACAGAATTGATGATTTTGCAAGAGTAGGTGCGCCGGATGCGGCTTCTACCTACTCCAGATTAGTTGATGAACTTGAAATATTTCCACAGCGTCAAAGGCCTGTAGGATTTGCCACCGAACTCACATTTGACCTCACCTATTATCCATATGAAAAAGGTCCATACAACTATGAATTACCAGAGGGAATTAAAAGTGGTGATTCAACCTTTATGACTCAAGGCCTTAATGCTGACAATACTTTAAGGCGCCCTGAAACCAGATGGGCAGGCATAATGTCTAAGCTAAATACAAATGATTTTGAGCTGGCAAACGTAGAATACATAGATTTTTGGCTTCTGAATCCATTTTTACCAAAAGCAAATGGCAGTAAAGTATCAAATAGTGGAAAGCTATTTTTTCAGTTAGGCACCTTTTCGGAAGATATACTTAAGGATGGCAAGCAGCAGTTTGAACATGGATTGCCAACACCAAATTTAAATCTACCTACTGATAACAGTATTTTTGGTAAGATTAGCCGAAAGCCTCCGGTTACTAATACATTTGAAGTTAGAGATCGAGAAACCCAAGATCTTGGACTTGATGGCTTAAACAGTATCAATCCTATCCAAACCCAAACCGAACGTAGTCATTTCAATGACTATCTTGAAAGAATGAGAAATTTTTTGGATCCACAGGCTTTCAACCAAATCCAAAGGGACCCATCAAATGATGATTATCTTTCTTATCGGGACAATTCATTTCCAAATGGAACCACAGTTCTGGAAAAATATAAGAGGTTTAACATGCCAGAAGGAAATTCCCAAATTGATTTGGGAAATCAGCAGTCTACTGCTTATACTGCTACACCCGATATGGAAGACCTTAACTTCGACAAATCGCTAAATGAAATTGAGTCCTATTATAGTTATGAAGTTCCAATTAATAATGTTAATAACAGTTTGGGACGGAACCCTTTTATCACAGATTCAGTAATAGTTTCTAAACCTTCCGGAAATGAGACATGGTACAGATTCCGAATTCCAATTACACGATGGAACTATAAAGCCGGCCAAATAAGTGATTACAGATCAATTCAATCTATGAGGTTATTAATGACTGGCTTCGATGAGCAGATTACCTTTAGGTTGATAAAATTTCAATTGGGTAGAAATACCTGGAGAAGAAATTTTGATAAAGCATGTACAAATGATATTCCTGAGAAACCTCTTATTTTAGATAAAATAGATATTGAAGAAAATTCCTCAAAGAGACCGTTCAATTATGTATTACCAAAAGGAATTCAACGAGAGCGTTTTTTCAGTACACAGTTTGCTGATTTATTTCAAAATGAAACCAGTCTTTTGCTAAGAAAGGAAATTTTCCCACCACGATGCGAACAATCAGTTTTCAGGGTAATTGATCTTGACATCAGACGTTACAAGAGACTCAAAATGTTCTGTCACACGGAAAGCTCAATGAACTTACAAAAAGGTGACGTTTCTGTATTTATCAGATTGGGAAAAGATTTTACTCAAAATTATTATGAATATGAAATTCCAGCTCGTATTTCTCCACAAGGAAATATAAGTTTTATAAAAGACCAAGATACTATTTGGCTTAAAGAGAATGAATTTGATTTTCCTTTACAAGCATTGATTGATTTAAAAAACAAAAGAAATCTTAATAATATTCCATACAGCACATTATTTTCAATGCCAGACCCAGACAAACCTCAAAACACCATCAAAATAGTAGGAAATCCAAACATAGGGCTGGTTCGTGGTATCCAAATCGGGTTTAGAAATAATACAGATACATTGATATCAGATTATGAAGTATGGGTAAATGAATTGCGTCTAACTGGATTAGAAAACAGAGGTGGTTTTGCAGCATTAGCAAGGGGGGAGGTTCAACTTGCAGACTTAGGTAACTTGAGTCTAGCGGGTAGTTATACTTCATTGGCTTGGGGCGGGATTGATCAAAGACTTGCCGAACGATCTCTTGAAAAAATTCAGCAATATGATGCAACTACAACTTTGGAATTGGGTAAATTTTTACCCAAAAAGGCCAATATTGTAATTCCATTTAGTGCTCAATATTCACAAGGCACAAAAACCCCAGAGTTTGACCCAAATGACCTTGATGTTAAATTGGATGACAAATTTGATCAAGCATTAAATAAACAGCAAAGGGATTCAATTAAAGAAAGAGCAATTGATTATACCAGGGTGACAGGATTTGCATTTAATAATGTTCGGAAAAATAGATCTGGAGGTGGGAAACCCAAGCCTTGGAATATAGAAAATTTTAGTTTGTCTTATGGACAATCGACTACCTTTAAAAGAAACCCAATTGTTGCAGAGGATAAGGAAAATATTAAAAGAGGAGGTCTTGATTATAATTTTAGCCTGACACCGAAATATATAGAACCATTAAAAAAAATAGTAACAAACAAGAGCCTTAAATTTATTTCAGATATTAATTTTAATTTTATACCAAATTCATTTGCTGTCAGGAATAACCTTGACAGAAGATATTCAAATAGAGTATATAGGTTTGCAGCTCCTCAATATGCTACTTGGGAAAACGTCAAGTTTATTTGGTTAAGAGATTATAATCTTAATTGGGATCTCACCCGTTCTATTAAATTGAATTTTAGTGCTCAGAATGAAGCCACGGTAGATGAAATTACTTATAATCCTCTCAGACAATCTTATGTTGATCCACTGAGTAACGAGTTGGTTTCACGTGCTGAGAAAAAACCATTTTTATATAAGAGTTTAGGAAATTTTGGTCGGACAAGAGATTATAAACACAGCCTGGGATTGAGTTATACACTTCCTACCAGATTAATTCCAATTCTTGATTGGATTCAAGTAAGAGGGCAATATAATTCAACTTTCAATTGGGCTTCTGGTTCTATTAGAACAATAGATACACTAGGTAGTGTAATATCTAATTCGCAGAGTGTCTCTTTGAGTGGTGAATTTAATTTAGTTTCACTGTATAATAAATCAAAATACTTAAGAGCAATAAACGGGGAGAATACACCTACAGGTAAAAAGAAACCTACCCCTTCGAAAGTACCTAAACCTAAAAATTTGGACAATGAGAACAAGAAAGATGTTAAAAAGAAGGACAAGGAATCTGAAAGAAATTCAAGCAGGATCCCAACGCTGGCTGAGAAAATACTTATAAGACCCTTAATGTCTGTGCGACGAGTCCAATTCAATTATTCAGAGAATAACTCAACCATTATTCCTGGGTTTATGCAATCTCCGGAATTGCTTGGAATGGATAAAAGTTTGGCTGCTCCAGGATGGAAATTTGTTGCTGGCCTTAAGCCGGATCTTAAACCTGGTCGATATCTTGATCAAATTGCAAGTAAAGGTTGGATAACAGACAATAGATATTTCAATAGAGAAATGATTCAAAGACATGCAACAACTACTGGAGCAAAAGTCAGGTTGGAAATTTTTAAGAATTTTAATATTGATTTAAACATTGATAGAAATTTTACTAGAGACTATACAGAAACATTTAAATTTGATTCTGTCTTAGGATCAAATAATCAATTGGCATTCCAACATTTCACACCATTTGAAAACGGGCAGTTTACCATTTCTTATGTCTCGTTTCAATCCATGTTTACTAAAGATATTAATAAGTTATTCAATAGTTTTTCGGACATGAGAAAAATTATGTCCAGGCGTGTAGGTGAACAATATGGTATAACTCAACGGAGCACAGTGAATCCAGACTATATTGATGGTTTTTTGGGTGATCATCAAGATGTAGTTTTACCAGCATTCCTTGCTACTTATAGTCATGCGAATCCTGAAAAATCAAATCTTGACATCTTTAAAACGATCCCATTGCCAAATTGGCAAATAAACTATTCTGGTTTATCAAGATTGGAAGGAATGAAAAATATTTTCCAAGATTTTTCTATTCGCCATGCATATAAAAACACACTCACTATGAATAATTACCGAACAAACCTTGACTATCGGGAAAGCGTACTTGAAGTTCCGATTAGAAGAAAAGGCGATACTATAATTGCATCTTATTATGCTCAATATGAAATTCCAGAAATTTCTATTAATGAATCATTTGGTCCTCTGATTGGCATCAATATTAAAACTAAGAATGGAATTGAATTGGGTTTTGATTTGAATAAGACAAGAAATCTTCAATTAAAGAATGGAATTGAGGGTCAACTTGAAGAAAGAAACTCAACAAATTACACTTTTAAAGCCGGATATGTCATTAAGAATGTATATCTATCTTTTATACCTGGTGCAAAAAAGATGCAGAAAAAATCCTCAAAGAAGAAAAAGAAGGGTGAAGACCCAAAGGAGGCTACAGCTAACAAACCAAAAGGAAATGATTTGGTTATAAGTGTTGATTTTGGAATCAGGGATAATATTTCTAAATTATTTCGTTTAGATGAAAATATAGAAGCACAGGCTTTTGAAGGTTCGAAGCAGATAAATTTTACTCCTTCGGTTCAGTATAATGTTAACAAGAGTTTGAACTTAAGACTTTTTGTTGATTATTCTAAATCAGTTCCATACGTCCAAAATTCATATAAAAGTGTTAGAATAAATGGAGGCTTAACAGTGCAATTTCTTCTCAATTGATTTTAGTACCAACTGAATTTTAGCATTTGTTTTTTAATTGGAACATTTAAAAAAATCAATATTGTAAGAATTAAATAAATTCAATACAATCAACTTGGTTGCAGAATCTTTTAAAAATTTAATTGAATATTATTGTCCTAGTTATTACCAAAAATAAATTAAATTATTTTTTGAGAAATACCCAAGTTTGGTTTTGGCTTTTGAAAACTATTTTTAATACAATTATTTAATATAAAACTTTCCTAATTGTTTTATGGTTTCCATTTAATGTTGCATCCAGCACTTGGAAACTGGTCACCAAGTAGCTTTTTACCAAGCAAGATTTGATCCATTGCTGAACGCAGATCACTTCCTGTAAGAGGGATATTATTTCCTGGTCTTGATTCATCCATTCTTCCTCTATAAACTAATCGAAGCTTGTCATCAAACAGATAGAAATCAGGTGTACAAGCAGCTTCGAAGGCTTGTGCAACCTTTTGATCTTCGTCGTAACAATAGGGAAAATTGAATTTCCATTTTTGTGAAAGTTCTTTCATCTTATAAGGGCTATCTTCAGGATATTTATTTACATCATTTGAGCTAATTGCAATAATTTTTATTCCTTTAGGTGAATAGTCTCTGGCAATTTTTACAATTTCTGGCAAAACATGGATCACAAAAGGACAGTGATTGCAGATAAACATAATCAAAATTCCATTGCATTGGAAATCGGTAGTTATGGTTATTTTTTCATTATTTTGAACTTCAAGAAGTGAAAACTCAGGAATTTTAGTTCCTAGTTCTATCATATTTGATTCTTTATATGACATTTAATGACAAGTGTTTATTGAACTGAGATATTCTTTTGCAAAATTTAATTTTCTAACGTATTGATAACCTTTGAAGCTGGAAAGGTTATTTTCAGAATATCGATCCATTTGATTAACCCAAATTCTATGAGCTATTTTTATGTAGGACCAATGCCATTTCTCTTCTTTAAAACCGGAAGGTCTTAAGGCCCCTTGTTCAGTATAGATTTGGCAAAATCCATATTTGGCTGCATTGCTTTTGAGCCATTCATAAACCTTAATTCCCTCTTCTGTTTCAAAATATTCCTCTTCAACGGAGTTAATATCAATATCCGTTCCCCAATGGTGCCTCGTAAAACCAGGGGGTGCAGTAAATTCTAGAATCTTACGTGCTCTTTCTAAAGGATTTTTAAGAGATTTATTCAGTTTCATATTATCGACCAAGGTCTGACCCAACCATTTTTTCTCCCAAATTTCTTTTTGGTATTCGAAATTTCGAGTAGCCGAAATAATTTTTAACTGTATTGAATCTAATCTAGCTGCCTCTGCCATTGAGACAAAGGCCTCGTAAGCCTCTTCAAGCATGTAGGAATTTTTATCACAATACAAATCCTCTATTTTCACAAAATATGGATGATCATCAGGTTGAAACTTTCCATAGATGAAATTATCTTCTTCAATAAATTTATAAGAATTATTGTAATTATTTGGCATTGGACTAAATGAATAGAACTGAGATTTAACCAAAGTTAAATACAACCAGCAAACGAGTAAGAGTTTGAGTTTTTTGATATCTATCTATTTTCTCTTTCCAGTTTCTTTTTTCTAATTTCTTCTTCTTCTTGAATCATTTCTTCAATAGTTTTCTTTTTCTGAAGAGTTTTGGAATAGGATCCAGTATTGTCAAGAAGATAATAGATATTAGTTAACCATTTTGAAGTATCCGGTTCCTGAGAAGGACTAGTTACATACTCTTCAATAATTGGAGAATACAGAACAAAGTTTGAAGAACTCATGATGTAATCTAGTTTTGAATGTGCATGTTTAAGAGTTCTGTATGACCCGTAATGTTCCAATTTTAAACATGGTATTTCTGGAACCTCCTCATAGTCAAATCCAAGAGGTGGGCGAACAACACGATCTACAGGAAGGGCAGCCATAATGTAAACGTAATTGGAAGAACCTTCCCAATCGTAAATCATGCCAACAGGTGGCCCACTTGGCGTGATACCTAGAGAATCTAAAGTTTTGTATATTTTTGGATAGGATTCTGCGTAAAACTTTGGAATGTTAGCATTGTAGATCGGAGCTTTCATGCCAAAATAACCTTGCTTTTTAAAGGAGGATGGTTTAATCCCAAACTGGGTATTGATCATTCCTTCAATATAACTCTTTAAGTTATCTAAATCATTTTGATGTCTGACTGAATATTCCTTTTCAAAAGATCTGTATAGTGGCCTTTTGAAAAAAGGTATTTTACTTAGTAGTCGGTCACGACTGATTAACAAGACTGATGTTCGCGATTCAGGGATAATTTGCCAAGTTGTAGACACCTTACCTGGCCATTTACTATTAGTAATAAAAGAGGCAAGAAGAGAGTCTTTATGTGACTCTTGAACTTCAACTATACCTTTCCCAAAAGATTTACCTTCAAAGGTAAAATTGGCACCAATATTTACTTGTCTACCGCCCATAGAGAAACTTAGATCAGAGTCTTCTTTTTTCCAACTAATCCAGTTAGGCCATTCTTTAATGTCGTTTATCATGACATACATTAAGCCTTTAGAGCAATTAATCTTAATTTCACTAGTTTGCGACATTGATGATGGAGAAATAAAACACGCTATAATATAGAGGAATATCAAAAGGCAAATGGCAAGAAGGATCTTAATTATTTTATTTGGCATACGTGATATTTATAAGTTCTTGAGCTCTGATTACATTAACCAAAATTTCAACTTCCAATGGAAGCAATTTAATACGCAAATATAAAAATATATTTTTGGAAATTTGGGATATTAAAACTTATTGAATTTTGAAATATTATTGGTTAATCAGGAAGACTAAAGTTATAGATATCCTCAGCATTTGTTGTTTTGGCCTCACAAAATTTGATCCTGACATTTGCGTTAAGTATTGATTTAAATTTTGAATTATTTTGAAGTCCATCTCCAAGAGGCCATTGTGATGATCCAAGGATTATACAATTTGAAGGATCAATAGGTAAATCTGTCCCATACTTAAATTGGCCATATAACCTTTCGTATTTAAATGGCAATGCATTTACGTCGATGGGTGATTTGCCGGTGGCAAGAAATTGTATTCCATCAAAAGTACTTAGATTTAACCATCTTACATCTGATTTATTTGCCATTTCCTGTGGTCTGACCTGAGGCACATTAAATTCTGTAACTGTACTTTTAAAATTGCCTATAAGCATTCCTACTTTTCGATCTTGATATGAATCATAGGGTCCCCTACCATACCATCTTGCTGTACCAAAAGAGCTTGGAATATCAAATATCCATCCTAGCCTTGGTGGTAGATTGGTGGAATCATTAATTGCGATCACATCCATATTAAGCTCAATGTCCCCACTCGCATAAATTAAATATTTAACTTTCAGACCTAAATCATTTTTAAAGTTAATTTTACTTGCAAACGAAAATTGAATGACTTTATCATTTATTCGTTCTAGATTTTCAGCTGTTACAGTAATTTGATCGGATAATAGCCACCATGAAGAAAGTTCAGCTCTTTTACCAAAGAAAATATCATTATCAGTTGGGGCTCTACTGAAAATTGGTTTAATTGTGGATTTTAACATCTCCTTATCTTTCATTTTTATGGAGACAATGTTTCCATTATTTCGATCAATCTTAATGTTATATGTATTATTCTCAATGACATGGTGCTTTGTATCTGAATTAATTTTCAAATTGTCAAAGTTGTTGAGATTGAGATTTGGACCTTTGATTCTGGGAAATATAAATTGGTCAACAGCCATAAGTTGAAATCGAAACATTCCCTTGAACTTACTGGTTTTATTGATTGTAATATTTACTGTGTACTCTTTTCCTGGAGCCCTATCAAAGGGGCCATAGTCGATATTTATCGCTTTATGATCACCAGGCAAAAGATGAAATTTATCAATTTTCCCCTCTTTTATAATTTCTCCGTTTTCTGATACATTCCAAAAATAGCTAAAAATCGTATCCTTGATAAATTTATGATTATTATAAATGTCAAATTGTCCTTTTTCGATATCTATCACTTTTGTTTCAAACCAATTAAAAACCGTACTTACTACCTTTGAAGATGGTTTTGGCGTTTTATTAGATGTCATAATTCCACTGACACAAAGAAAGGAATCAGATTGTGTCTCACCAAAAGATCCACCATATGCAAAGAATAGTTTCCCGCTCTTATTTTTCATATAAAATGTTTGGTCTGTAAAATCCTCAATAAATCCACCCGCTATATTTTCATTCTTTTTAACCCTATCCCAACATTCATTAAAACCACCTAAACCATTTCCTTTATTGGTGCTCATAGAATAAAGAATGACTGGTTTATTTTTTTTAATATTTAAGTTTTCACCAGTATTAAATGTTACATCTCCAAAATTTTGATTTAATGAAATCCACGAGGCTGGTCTTTTCTTATCTTTAGATTTAATCCATTCGTAAGCTTTAGTTATAGAAGGTGTCTGATTTAACTGATAGCCAAGTGACCAGCAAATAATATTGCAATAATTTTTATTCCTTTCAAACATGTTTTGTACTCTTTGAAGGTAGATGGCTGAACAAATTGAGTCATCAGGAAAAGGAATGTTTTGTTTAGAAAATACCGATGCAGTCAAATTACTCTCATCCAGAATATAAAGTCCAAATTTCTGCATGATTTTATACCAAGAAATTGGAAAGGGGTAATGATTATTTCTTACTGCATTGATGTTGTATAGTTTAAGAACATCTGCATCATTTTCCATCCAAGGTACATCTAAAATCGCACCATTTAGAGGATGAAATTCATGACAACTGACACCTTTTATTTTTATTTTTTGTTCATTCACCAATAACACTCCTTTTTGGTATTGAATTGAGTTGAATCCTATTTTGTATTGAATTGCTTCGGTACATACTCCAAGTGAATCTGTAAGTATTATTCTAAGATCATATAGTTTTGGTATTTCATCTGACCATGGTTGAATGTTAGAGAAATATGCTTTGGTGTTTCTAAATGTTTCTTCCGAATTTAGATCATTGAGTGGTAATATTTTATCAAATATTAATTGGTTGCTGTCTTTAAACAATTTAATTTCCAATTTATAGTTATTGATTTTTCTGCCTGTACTATTTTTAAGATGTATATCTAAATCTAATGAAGCATTATTACCTTTAAAATCAGTTTTGGCATAAAAGTCTCTAATTCTGAATTTTGGTCTTGATATTAGGTATGCATCTCGGTTTATACCTGTTAAATGCCATTTGTTATATGACTCGAAATAGGAAGCATCGCTCCATCTGTAAAGAACCAGTGTAATTTGATTACCCTCTTCTTTTAAGAATGGATTTAGCAAGAACTCAGACATTGCTTTCGAATCTTCATTATATCCTGCTAATTGTCCATTTACATAAAGGAAATACGCTGAACTGATACCTTCGAATAAGGCAAAAATATCCCTGTTTTTCCAGTCGGTTGGGATATCTATATTTCGTTTTAAAACCATGACTGAGTTGCTGTCTCTGGGAACAAATGGATAGTTCCCTTTAAAAGGCAAGTCAAAATATTTAAATATTGGTTTTCCATATCCTTTTAACTCAATACATGCCGGAAAACTCATCTCTAGCCATGTATTTGTGGATTCTAGTTTTTCAATTTGAGCAGGGACAAAATCCGGACCGGCGAAATATTGGTATCTCCAAAAGCCGTTTAATGTTTTATGATATTTGCTATTGGCGGCATGATCAGAAATGGATTTGAGTTCAGACTCAAATGGATGAAAATCCGTTCTGGCTATCTCTCGCCCAAACTCAAATATGTTTGGATCATTCCAAAACTCAGGAATAGTTGAATTCTTTTCCGCCTTAGGGGTCTTGTTGTCCAATTCTTTTTTTTGATTTTCATCATTTTTACATGATGTAATAATTGAAAGTCCAAGAAATATAATAATTGCACGATAAATCATATAAATAGTTTTTTAAATAGACCCTTTTAGTTATTAAATTGTGATTTAAATGTGGCAATTTGTTTGCCTAGATTACCTCCCGTTAAATTATTAATATTAAAATGACAAACTTTATCATTCTTGAAATATATCTCGAAAATTAGGTAATGAAATGCTTAGTCAGTTGTTTTATATTGTTTAGATAAATTAATAAATTAATTTTGGAAAACAATTTCATTCAACTTAAGCTTTTTTAATTTGAATCAAATTTCAGTCTGTAATTTATATTTCTTATTTAGTTTCACCAAGCAAAAAGTTATTTTTTAATGATTTTATTCAAAGTAAAAAAGTTTCCTGAACGTATCAACAGAGAGTAAAATCCAGAGGGAAGATTATGCGTAATACAAGTCACATTTCCGTCGTTACTAACATATTCTAATGAAACTTGCTTTCCAAGTAGATCTCTTAAGACGATTTCAAGTGGACTAAATTTTATTTCTGGTGCTTCAACAGTGAAACTTTCACAAAAGGGATTCGGAAATACTTTGATGTTACCGCTAAATTTATCTATGTTTTTGTTTGAAATGGGTAAACAATTTAAATTTAATTCGTTTAAGATTTTCTGGAGAGAATCAATGGGTTCAATTTTACTATTCGATTTTGTTTTAACACCGATTTTGATAGTGGGTTTCTTATAATCATCATTTGGATTAGCAACTTTGAGAAAAGCAAAAAGTGCCGAGGTCCCATTTTGAATACATCTTGAATCCGCACCTGGAAAATTTGCACCTTGTAATGAAGCCATGAGTCTACATGGAAGGTTGCCTTTTGCTTTAAGAAATTCCTCTTCCATTTTATCCAATACTTCAGGCCCAATTAAGATATTTCCTTGTATAGAATAATTTTTACCAATTCTTTGGCCCTTATAATCAAAGCAGTTATCCCCTGTAAATGAAGCAACTTGAGTCCTTCCATTAATAAGACTAATCACTCCATATTGTCTGACTGAAGGGTTATCCTCTACATCATTGTTAAACAACCAATTTATTATCTGCTGAGCAGAATCACCTGCAAGGAGTCTTGTTCGGGCATTTATTTGATTAGCCGCAATAAAGTATGACTGGGTATTAATTGCTCCAATTCCAGGAATTACATCAGCAATTAAATCAGTATCATACGGAAGATTAAATAGGTCTAAACAAGATGCCCCGGCAGAACCAATTTCTCCTGTTACTGTATCAACCGCAATAATAGAAAATGTTTCCTGCGCATTTAAAATTTGAAAATTGGTGGATAGGCAAATTTGTAAAAATAAGAATAGAATTATTTTATGAAACATTTTGCAATGTATATTATTCTTCTAATATTTCTCCATAGCATGAACCAAAGCCTATTCTGTAATCTTTACTTTGGGCATAAGCTTTCATCTCAACGCGATCTCCATTTTGAAGAAAAGTCCTACTGCTTCCATCATTTAAAATTATTGGTTTGGTCCCTTTCCATGACAACTCAAGCATAGAACCAAAGGATTTTGGGTCCGGACCAGAAATAGTTCCTGAAGCACAAATATCCCCAATTTGCATATTGCACCCATTGATTGTGTGATGTGCGAGTTGTTGTTTTATGCTCCAGTATAAATATTTCATATTCGATTTGGAAATTAAATTGTTGTTCAACCAAACCTCCAACTGGATATCAAAATTATTTGCACCGCTTTGTCTAAGATATTCTAATGGGGCAGGATCTTGTTCGGGTCCATTCACTCTGAATTCTTCTAATGCTTCCAAATGAACTAACCATGGTGAGGCTGAAGATGCAAAATTTTTTCCAAGAAAAGGTCCAAGAGGTACATATTCCCATTTTTGAATATCTCGGGCAGACCAATCGTTAAAAAGTAAAAGACCTTGAATGTGTTCTTCAGCTTTTTGAATTGTAATGGGTTCGCCTAATGAATTTTCTTTACCAATTACAAAGGCCATTTCAAGTTCAAAATCGAGTTGTCTGCTGGCATTGAAAATAGGTGGCTCGCCATCTTTAATAACTATTTGTCCGTGAGGCCTTTTGATAGGGGTTCCACTTACTACAATTGAAGAGGCTCTACCATGGTAACCAACAGGTAAATAAAGCCAATTAGGCAAAAGGGCATTTGCAGGATCCCTAAACATAATTCCTACATTGGTGGCGTGTTCTCTGCTACTGTAGAAATCCGTATAGTCGCCGGCCTTTATTGGTAAATGGAGCTTGGCTAAACTCACGGGTCTGAGTGCAGAGATTAAAGATTCTTTGGATTTATTGGAATTCTCAGAAAATAGTATGCCCAATTCTTTTCTAATTGAACTAACCTTAGTTTTACCTAAGGCCAGGAGTGGATTTAAATAATCGTTATAAAAAATGGTTTGTGGGACATCACATTTCGTTGCAATCTCTGGTATATCACTAAGATCAATTATTTGATCACCAATTATACTGCAAATTTTTTTTTGTCTTCCGTCAATGCTGAAGATGCCTAATGGCAGATTTTGAATGGGAAAATCACATTCCCGGTCATATGGGATCCATGATTTCATTGATGCAGGAATTGATTTTTCCATAGCTAAGGTATTAAAGATTAAAGTGCAAAGTTAATTGGCAAGTTAGAAAAGTCAGTTGAAAAAATTTGGAAGATTTACTCAACCTCCCGAAAAAACTTTTTCATAAAGTTCGTTCACAGTCGAAAGGAGGACTACTTTTATTTTTGTATTTCTAGCCATGTCAATTTTTCCGTTGTATTTAGAAATGCAGATGGCTTTAAAACCAAGTCGTTCTGCCTCCTGTATTCTGGTATCTACTCGAGAAACCGCCCTAATCTCACCCGAGAGTCCCACTTCTCCTGCAAAACAAATTTGGCGATGTAACGCATGGTCTTCCAAAGATGAAATTAATGATGCAACCACAGAAAGATCAATTGCCGGATCATTAATTCTTATACCCCCTGCAAGATTTATGAAAACATCTTGATTTCCGAATTGAAATCCACATCTTTTTTCAAGAACGGCAAGTAACATGGAGAGCCTTCTGCTATCAAAACCTGTGGCAACCCTTTGAGGTGTTCCGTATACGGCCGTTCCTACAAGAGCTTGGGTTTCAATTAAAATTGGACGTAAGCCTTCAATGGTGCAGGCAACTGCACTTCCGCTTAATCTTTCTTCGTGTTGGGAAAGGAGCAATTCACTTGGATTTTCTACCGGCTTTAAACCTGTGCCATCCATTTCATAAATACTTAATTCATCGGTAGACCCAAATCGGTTTTTTAAAGTACGGAGTATCCTAAATGAATATTGTTTGTCCCCTTCGAATTGCAAAACAGTATCCACCATGTGTTCCAATAATTTGGGTCCCGCTATATCTCCTTCTTTGGTAATGTGGCCGATTAAGAAAACTGGAACTCCTGTTTCTTTTGCGAAGCGGATAAGTTCATTTGTGCACTCTCGAATTTGTGAAATAGTCCCTGGGGCTGAATCAAGTTGGGGTGAACTTAGAGTCTGGATAGAATCAACAATCAATAGTCCCGGTTTAAGTCTGGCGGTTTCTGAAAGGATCACGTCTATTCTGGTTTCTGAGAATAAAAAGCAACTTTCTTGAGAATGGTTAAGCCTATTGGCTCTAATTTTGATTTGCTCCTCACTTTCTTCTCCGGAAACATAAAGGACTGCTTGAAGACGTATTTGGAGAGCTAACTGGAGGAGCAAGGTCGATTTTCCTATTCCAGGTTGACCAGCCAATAAGGTAACTGAACCTCTAACTAAACCTCCACCAAGAGCTCTGTTTAATTCTTTATCATGTGTATCCAATCTGAGCAACTTACCTGTTTCAAGTTGATCGAGCCTTACAGATTTTAGATTTTTATGGTCTTCTTTAATAGTCTTCCAACCAGGTTCGGATTCTTCTCTCTTTTCCAGGATTTCTTCTTGATAGCTATTCCATGTGCCACACGAAGGACAATGGCCAATCCATTTTGGTGAATTTGCACCACAATTTGAACAAACAAATATTATACGAGCTTTTGACAAGTGAAATGTTTAAAATTTTTTATTAAAACCTTAATAATATATTTACCAAAATCTTTTGGGCAACTCAAATTCTAAGACCAAAATTAATAAATAAAACATGATTTTACGATTTCCATCAAAGGATATCGCTGATGAGACATCATTTGATGCGGATTTATTTGATAAATAGGGGTACATTTTTTCAATACATAGTCATTTTTTCAGCCAACAATTATATTATAAAAATATTTAATATATTATAATTACACCATGGTTTAGCAGAGTGATTTTGAAATCACCTAGTTCACAAGGAGTTAGTTTCTGTTGTTACAATAATATTGTTTTCAAGAGTTTGGAATATTTGAATGGATTTGAATATCTCTATTATTGAGTATAGAAATTTAGTATTTTGGTCTTAAATACTCAACTATTATGACAGATTCATCGTTTTAGTAATTACTTTTGTATCATGATTACTACGAATTTTGTTCCAGCCATCGAAAGTTTAATTTTTGCTGCTCCTACTCCTATTACAATTGCAGATATTAAATATTGTCTTGAGAATACGCATGCTATAAGTATTGGAATTGAGGAAATTGAAGGCTGTATTCATCAAATTACATCAAGATATCAAAACGTTGATTTTGGAATAGAGCTAAAAGAAATTTCAGGTGGATTCCAATTTCTTTCAAAACCGGAATTCTTTCCTTTAATTGCAGAATACATAAAAGTAAACAACAGAAAAAAATTATCCAGGGCAGCAATGGAAAGTTTGGCCATTATTGCATATAAGCAACCCATTTCTAAATCTGAAGTTGAGCAAATTAGAGGTGTCAATAGCGACCATTCAATTCAAAAACTGCTTGAAAAAGAACTAATTGAAATTACAGGAAGAAGTGAGGGTCCAGGGAAACCAATTCTTTTGGGCACAAGTAATAGGTTCATGGAATATTTTGGATTAAAAAATCTTTCTGAGCTTCCCAAGTTGAAGGATTTAGCAATGCCGGAAAATGAAATTGGAGAGCCCGCGCCTATTGAAGAAACAGTTGAATTGTTAGACCAGCAAAAGTTAAATAAACTTGGAGAAGATGAATAATGGTGGAGAATTGATTAATCGAGTTGCTTCCAGCAACTTAATCACTATCAAGCTTGAAGATTTTTACCCTGAAGCTGAGATAATCGAGTTCGATATTAAGCCTTTTCTCTATAAAGATTTGATTTTAAAAGAGTTAAACTTTCGAGAGTCCATGCAAAATCACAATTGGGCTAATTACACAGGTAAAATTCTTGCAGTTTTTTGTTCCAACGATGCGATAATTCCAACCTGGGCCTATATGCTTATTTCAACACACGCCTCTAAGTATGCTGAAATGATTTTTTTTGGAAACGCAAATCAAGCGCTTATCCAATATTATAATCAAATTTTGGATAAGTTCGATTGGAAACAATTTCAAGGGGCTAAAATGGTTATTAAAGGATGCAGTGATAAACCCGTACCACCTTCTGCCTATTTGAGGGTTACCAGTCATCTTCTGCCTTATGCTTCAAGTATTATGTATGGAGAGCCATGTTCAACTGTTCCAGTTTTTAAGCAACCAAAATCCAGTGTTTAAATAGAAGGAGATTAACTCATATAAAAACCTTAATCCTAAGTTAAATCCCGGTTAAATCTAAATTGCCTGAAACAAACACAACAAAATTTAAGTTATGTCCAATAATGCAGGGTTATCTTTAATTTTTTTTCAATTCTGCGTTATTTGAACTAATTGTTATTAAAAACCAACATAAAATCTATGAATTCAATTAAAAAATTCGCTTTAATTTTCCTAATCGTTTTGGGTACAAATTATTCATATGCTCAAAGGTTTGCACTAGTTGATGTGAACAAGATCCTTGAAAATCTTGACGACTATAAAAAAGCCCAAGAAGAACTAGATCGTGTAGCTGCAACGTGGAAGCAAGAAATTGCTGTAGAATATGACAAAATTAAAGCCATGTACAACAAATATCAGGCAGAACAGGTCCTTTTAACTGATGAACAACGAAAACAAAAAGAAGAAGAAATCATGAGTAAAGAAAAGGAAGCTAGAAAGCTACAAAAAGACAAATTTGGGGAGGAGGGTGAATTATTTAAAAAGAGACAAGATCTTGTAAGACCTATACAAGACAAAGTTTATACGGCTATCCAAGATTATGCTACCTCTAAAGGATTAGAAGCAATTTTCGATACCAGCGGATCAGCTGGCATCATATACTATAGTAAGGATTTGGATAAAACAGATGAAATTCTTAAAAAATTCAGAGTAACACCTAAATAAGCTGCTTACACTTTTTCCAAAATATGTATATTTGCCCGTTTTTAAAACACAATTAAATGAAAATCAACACATTAAAATTTTTCACACTAGCTTTCCTGTTAATTTTTACCTCACCAGCTTTTGCACAGAAATTTGGTTATCTAAATTCCCAAGCGCTTTTGTCGGAATTACCGGAGGTGAAGCAAGCAGATGCTAATTTACAAGCACTGCAAGCACAATTGGAGAAGAAAGGTCAGCAGATGGTTTCCGAACTTGAGAATAAATATAAGGACCTACAAAGGAAAGAGCAGTCAGGAGAAATATCGCCTAAGGCATTAGAAGAGGAGGCTAAAAAGCTTAAGGAACAAGAGGCTGATTTGGGGAAATACGAACAAGAAATGCAAAAGCAGCTTTTGGCGAAAAGGCAAGAAACTTTGCAGCCTATTTTAGACAAGGTTAATAATATAATAAAACAAGTAGCAGTAGAAAATCAATTTACTTACATATTTGATTCAAGCGCGGGAATTCTATTATATGCACAAGAATCGATGGATGTTACTGCTTTAGTTAAAACTAAATTGGGAATCTAAGATTTGTCTAATTTTCAAGATCGGCCTATTGGAATTTTTGATTCAGGTATAGGAGGTCTTACTGTCGCCCAGGCAATAAATCGCTTACTTCCTAAGGAACAATGTATTTATGTAGGAGATACAGCCCATATGCCTTATGGTGACAAGTCTATAGATTTAATTAGACATTTCTCTTTCTGCATTTCAGAGTACCTTTTGAATGTTTACAATTGCAAAGCCCTGGTAATTGCTTGCAACACTGCATCTGCAGCAGCTTATGAATTTCTTAGGGATAAACTCAAAGGAAAAGTTCCGGTGATTAATGTAATTGACCCCATGGTTGAGTTTGTCATCAATCAGGAAAATATTCATCATGTTGGAATTATTGCAACCAAAACCACTATTCAGTCTGGAATCTATCAAGAAAAATTTTCAAGAAGAAAAAAGGACCTGAAGTATTCTGCTTTGGCAACCCCTTTGTTGGCCCCAATGATTGAAGAAGGTTTTTATAATAATACCATCAGCAATGCAGTCCTTCATGAGTATCTTGATATGGCTGAACTCAAGGGAATTGACAGTCTGATCCTTGGATGCACACATTATCCACTGATTAAAAATGAGATTGAATCTTTTTATGATCAAAAAGTTAGAGTAATTGACTCAGCTGAAGTGGTTGCAAAAAAATTAAAAACCATTTTGGAAAAAGAAAATATGCTCAATATCACAAATAATAAAAAACAGAATCTCTTTTTTGTGACTGACTATAGTGTTCACTTTGAAAGAACTACTAAACTATTTTATGGCGAAGCAATCGCCTTAGAAAAGATTACAATTTCGGAATAAAGATTAATTTAATATATTATTTTCCAAATTAACCAGTCTAAAAATTCCCGAATAGATCAATTGTTTTATTTGGATCTTTAAAATCATAAAACTTTGCTGAAGCAGGAAAAGTAAAATAATGGTTAATGCATCATTCAATAGGGACTGCAAGACAAAGTACAGGTAAAATAGTCCGATTTGAAAAATCGCAATTATAGAGATTAATTGGAACAATTTAAGCTTATGGTTAATTATTGATTTTTGTGCAAGAAGAATACATTTTCCAATAGAAAAATTATTTTGAATAAAATGCAATTTACTAACAGTAGACCATAAGAAAATAACAATGAATAAAAAGGCATAAGTGATTAACAAAATCATTAGAAAGATAAAAATATACTTTTCTGAAGAAAAATAGTTTATTAAAGATTCTAAGTTCAATGCAAAGGGAACAAATAAAATAGTAATTACAATCACATTTAATGAGTGGAAAATTAAATTAAATTTTAAATTAGATATAAAGTACAGGGCACAACCTTTAATGAAAGATGCGCCATTTTTTATATTATTATTTACTGTAGAAAATAAAATCCCTGCATTGAGAAAAGTGCTTATTAGCAACCAGAGTACTAAGGTGTATTTTATTAAATTCAAAAGGGACTTAATGGAAGATCCTTGTTGGCTTAAAAAGTCAGAAATTACAGTATGATTATAATGGTTGGTCAACTCATTAATTTGTATTGAATTTCCAATTGAATTTTTCAATATTGCATATAAATCGAGTCCAAAAGGCATTACTATTGTTAGTTGAACTACATATGCTATCAGCGTAATTGGCCACTTTTCCAATATTTTTTTTATTTCATTTATTAATAAGTTCATCATATTACTATAAAAGCATGCTAATAGATTGAAGGATATTTTGTAAATGAAACATTAGTTTATTACTATACCACATTAGGACAGATCTGGCAGGTTGTATTGTATAACTGTTGTTATTTAAATTTATATCAAGAAGAATTTTTTGGTTTGGGTCAATATGAGCAGAAATTACTTTGGAAGAATTGTAAATATCAATATCACTTCTACCCTCTTCTCCATCCCAATATATAGTTTGAGAGGAACCATTTTCAAAAATAAGGAGAATTTCAACAGGAAATATCCAATCTCCTAATCTTTCAACTTGTACTTTAGAATGAATAATTTTATTTAATTTAAAATTAGATATTTCATTTATTTGATTTGTTGCGTCAAAAATCCCATTTTTATTTTGTGAAATTTCTGTTGTGATATTGCTAACGGAATAATCGAGAACTTTACCATTGTAAATACTGGTCTTTATAAGTTCATAGCACTGCCGTGCCAGTGAGGAATCTAATCTATTCAATAATTCTGATTTCATTAAGTTTATAAAATTTAGGCCTTTTGGGTGCTTAAATTTCCAATTGTTGTAATAGGTTTGTATAATTCTATCGATATTATTCTCTCCAATCAAATTTTGGAGAGTATGTAATGTGGTAGCAGTTTTACTATATATCAAGGATTTATAATTAGTTTCGTTAAAAAACCATGCTGGTCTTGCAATTATACCTTCTCTAGGGTTTCGCATTGTTGTGTATTCTAAACGTGTTAATTCACGATTATCAAACCTGATTCCTAAAATATCCACAAGTGATTTTGATTTGCCGAATGCGGTATCAATAATCCTGTCTTCATAATAGGTAGAAAAGCCTTCATCTAGCCAAGGTTCTTCTTTTTCATTGTTGGCCACAACGGCCATAAAATACTGATGTATGAATTCGTGAACTACAAGGGATTCAGTTGTTCTAATGTTATTGGGCATTCCATAAACACTACCTGTAGTGATTAAAGTGGGATATTCCATTAGACCAGATTTCAAACCATGAAGTGGAGGGCAAACCACCGTTATTGATGGGTATGGATACTTGGCAATTCTACTTTCCATGTATTCAAGTGCGAAGATCAGTATTTGAATATACCGATTACTTTGAACAGTATATTCTGATGGTAATAATAGTCTAATATCAATTCCTTTCCATTTTTCTTCTCTAACAATGTAATTTGGATAGGCCGTCCATGCAAAGTCAATAACATCATTGGCCCTATAACACCTGGTTATTGTTTTATCTTGATTTTTTATTTCAGAAATTAAGCATCCTGAGGCACCGACGACGAATTTTTCATCAGCAGTTATTTCTATATTGTAATTTCCAAAGTCTGCATAAAACTCTGTTGACCTTAAAAACTGATGACAGTTCCAACCCCAAAGGCCATTATCATTTTTCTCATAAACACCTAATTGTGGAAACCAGTGGCAAAGAAAGTAAAAGTCTTTACTATACCCACATCTTGCTATTGTTTTAGGAATTTTTGCTTTCCATTTTAAATGAAAGATGGCCGTGTCGCCAGGAGCAATGATATCATTAAGAAGGACCTCGATAACAGATTGATCATTTAAGTTACCATCATCACACTGAATATATTTGAGATTTTCAGTCAAGTCAACATTGTTCAGATGTATATCGCGCGTAATTTTTTCAATTGAAATCCAACCCCATTCATCAAGCCTGCGATTTGAAAATTGATTTCCGAAGATTTTGGTTGTTCCTTTAAGAAAACTTGATTCTGTGTTTTTAAATGAATTTAAATACATGTAGAATTGCAAACTTGTGATATCCACATTTGTTTGGTTCACAAAATGAATGGTTTGTATACTTTCTAATAAATTATTTTTATCATCAAGAGTTGTTTTAATGTTGTAGTTGGTCGTTCTTTTGCTTAGAGCATAATGTATTGAGTCTGCGCATTGAGCCTTCAAATATATTGGAGGTAATCCTATAATAATCCAAATGATAAATATGAACCAGGAGAATTTCATTTAGTTGAAATTAACAGTTAGGTACAATGACAAATATTGTGATTACAATAAACACAAAATAAATAAGTCACATACCGAAAGAAAATCATGCTAAATTAGGAATTTCATATAAGATGTACCTTATGAAATTGAAGAAAACATTTATTGATTTAACTATTCTATTTCTTTTAGTTTGGCTGTGAAGTGCCTTAATGAGGGTGCCTCAAAAATGATTTCCATCCCCTTCACCAAATTTCTATTATGAAACACATCAATAATAACCTCAGCTACATAATCAATATGACTCTGTGTGTATACACGTCGAGGAATTGCAAGCCTTACAAGTTCCATCATTGCCGGAATCAAAATTCCGCTTTCATCATACTTCCCAAACATAAGTGATCCAATTTCGCAACTCCTGATTCCCCCTTCTAAATATAGCCAAGCAACCAATGATTGGCCAGGATATTGATGGGTTGGGATATGTGGCAGGAATTCTTTTGCATCAATATAAACTGCATGCCCACCAGCAGGTTGCATAACCGGAACCCCTTCTTTTATAAGTTTTTCTGTAAGGTATTCAGTCGTGCGAATTCTATAGTGCAAATAATTTTCATCCATAACTTCTTCAAGACCAATGGATATAGCTTCAAGATCCCGACCTGCCAACCCACCATAAGTAGGAAATCCTTCAGTTATAATTAGAAGATTTCTACATAATTGAGCTAATTTCTCATCGTATAAAGCAAGAAATCCACCAATATTTGCAAATGCATCTTTTTTAGCGCTCATGGTGCAACCATTGGCGTAAGAGAACAGCTCTTTAGCAATTTCTTTAACAGATTTGTTCTCAAATTCAGGTTCTCTTAATTTAATAAAATAACAATTTTCAGCAAAACGGCATGCGTCAATAAATAATGGAATATCGTATTTATTGCATACTGATTTGGCCGCTCTTATGTTTTCCATACTCACTGGTTGTCCTCCCCCCGAATTGTTGGTAACGGTTATCAAGCAGAGTGGAATATTTTCAGAGCCTTTTTCAAGAATAAAACTTTCCAATGCCTCCACATCCAAGTTTCCTTTAAATGGAGCTGGAACAGATGGTAATTTGCCTTCCTTACACAATAGATCGATTCCAATGGCACCGCTGGCTTCAATATTGGCTCTGGTTGTGTCGAAAAGGGTGTTACTTACAATGTATTTACCCTCACCACCCATAATTGAAAATAAAATTTTTTCTGATGCCCTTCCTTGATGAGTGGGTATAACAATGGGCATTCCTGTTATATCTTGTATTGTTTTCTCAAAATGGAAGAAACTTCGACTTCCAGCATATGATTCATCTCCAATCATAATACCGGCCCATTGAGCACTGCTCATGGCACTCGTTCCACTATCGGTAAGCAAGTCAATAATTACATCCTTTGCCTTAATTAGGAATGGATTATAGAACGCATCCTTAATGATGGACTTTCTCTGTTCCCTAGAGGTAAAATTAATTGGTTCTACTGATTTGATTTTGAATGGTTCAATTATTGTTTTCATTTGATTTGTTTATGAAACTAATTAGCGAAGTAATCATTCTGCTGTTCTGGAAGTTAATCTTTAACCTACTTATTAAAAAGTATATTACTAAATTATACTTTTTATGAAGAATAATTGTGCAATACAATTACTTTATCTTCTTTTGACCAATGATGATAGTCATTGTTTAGAATGATATTGATATCATTTATGAAATGTAAGGAAAGTCTGGTATAAATTCAAAACAACCAAAACTCGAAACCAATAAAAGGTGTCCATTTTATAAAATTATGATGAAGTTAGATTGATTTATTTTTCTGATAGTTAACTTATACCTCCCACATCATTAAAAGTTTGAGAAGAGCTATATTCTCGATTATAAAGATTTAATAATAAAAGTACAATTGAAATCAAAATGGGTCCAAAGATCAATCCAATGAAACCAAATATTTTAAGGCCAATGATAACTCCTAAAATTGTAATTAATGGATGGGTATCTCCAATTTTTTTTTGTAACCAAAATCTAAACAAATTGTCAACAGATCCCACCACTAGTAATCCGAAGAATAAAAGAAAAACCCCACCTGTTATATTACCATTGTAAAGTAGAATAATAGAAAGAGGCACATAAATTAACATTGCCCCAAGCATTGGGACAAATGAGGCAATAAATGTTACCACAAACCATAGAAATGGTTCTTCTACACCCGCTATCCAATATCCCAGCAAAGCTACAAGACTTTGAAATAAAGAAACCATGGGGACCCCTATGGCATTGCTGTAAACCAAAGATTGCAAGTGTTTTTTTAAATATCTACGACTGTGTTCATTTAGTGGCAACATTGACAGGAATCTGCCTTCCATATGATTTCCATTTGTCATAAGGAAGTACAAAATAAAATATAACAAGGCTAGAATTCCGACACTGTTCAGAGTAGCATTGATTACAATACCTCCTTCCTTTACTATCCAATCTCCGATTGTACTGATATTTTCTTGAGTCATAATTTCAACGCCATACTTTTTTTCAATATCTCCAATAAAATCTTGAATGATGGTATACAGATATTCAGAGTTTTGAAGATATGGCAAAAATTTGGAGCCTAGTATTTGGAAAAGTCCATTTATAGGGAGAATGAATAGAATCATGGAGAGTACCATAAGTATAATAGCTGACACAGACTTAGGCCACTTTTTTTCAATATGGAGGTAAAACATCGGCCTTCTCAAAAGTATATATAATGTATAAGCTCCTAAAAAAGAAGGTACAAATTCTTTGAGGTTCCAGAATATTAAACCTACCAATGTGATAATTACTAGAATTAGAAGCACCTGACGGGTTAGAGAATTTGGAATTTGTTGCATTTATAAATTATTGAATATGAAAATTGAGATATTTTTTATATTTAAAAATTTGTAACTTCTGGTGTTTACTTGTAAAGAAAAATTTATTTAAAGTTGATAAAAGACAATATAGTGAAATATATTTATTTAGGACACTTTTATAATTTTTAAATCAATATTCATCCCTTAAATTAATGATAAATAAAACATTAAGCTAAGTTTATATTTACAATTTCAAAAGAGAATATTAATTTCGTATACTGACTAATAATTTTAAACAATTCAAAATATATTCTTCGGATGTATTTTAAAAGTTACCCAATATCATTTTCTTAGTCGAGATTATTTTACCGTTGATTCTTAAAGAATAAAAGTAATTTCCAGAATTATAATTGTTCCGTTGATAATCATAAAGAATTTCATTAAGACCAGTTTTCAAATCAAGTTTTATAAATTTTATAGGATGTCCTGATTCTGTGTATATTTCAAGTTGGGCATTTTTCACAAACTGAGGATCATTAATTATAATAGGAATCAAGGTTAATTCGTCAAAGGGGTTAGGTCTATTTTGAAGTAATTCGACTGGAGAAGCGAATGATAAATTATTCGTATTCGAGAGTATCCTTGCATTATATTCCTGTCCAAACATTCCAATCCAACCATTGCTGTCCCGACCTGCTGCAGTCACATAATAAGTGCTGGCATTTAGATCATTGATTGTAATTTCTGGAAATTTTGAAAAAATTATAGTATCAAAATAGGCGGAATTTATTTTCCTGATTCCAATTATATATTCAAGAGCATTTTGAGGATTTTCAATTTTAACGACTAAAGAATTAACATCAGGAATAAGCTGAAGTTTGTATGGATCGAATGTACTCGAGGCCGCATTTACTGCCGAAATAGCATTAACCAGGGTATTATTTCTCAAATAATTGAAATCAACATAAAAGCTATCTAATATTCCATCTCCATTTATGTCTTGACCTAAGATATCACGGGAACTATGTTGTCGGTCGGTATAATCTGGTTGATTGGGATTTCCATCTCCATGTTCATATGACGATGTGAATCGTACCGCACTATAACCCAGTTCTCTGAAAGGGATATGGTCACTACCCCTGCCACTTCTGTCTTCACCAAACATTACATCAATTTGAGGCAAATGGAATGAAGAGTCTTTTGACGCATCATCAATAATCAGCTTACTAAGTCGAGCAAGATTTTTTGACATGCTGTTGGTTACACCTGAAGAAAATAATCGCAATCTCGTACTATCATATTGATATGGTCCTGGACAGCTTGGAGGGGAAGACGTTTTTCCGCATTCTATGCCTCCAACTATATCATTGTTAAATACTGCCTTTATAGGAATAGCATTTTGTTTGCAAAAGGTAGCAAATGAACGAGACCCACCAAGTCCTTGTTCTTCTCCCGTAACCCAAAGGATTACAATTGTTCTCGAAAGACTGAACAGGCATAAATTTCGAGAGATTTCCATAAGTAAAGCAGATCCTGACCCGTTGTCATCTGCACCCTCGGCAAGGCAAATTGTATCACAGAGGGATTCGCAACGACTGTCTAAATGTGCTTCAAGAATTACTAATTCTTTGCGTAAAGGACCGTGACCTGGAATAATGCTCAGTAATTGTGAATGTCTTGTACGGTTACACATCAAGTAATCGAATTCAAATTCGCATGAAAAAAGATCCGCGCCCGGCTGATCTGACCATTTATCTAAATGTGATTTAATCCAATTTCTAGCACCTCTTATTCCTTGATTAGGCTTTTCGTTAAAATCATATATTGTATTTCGATTTTGAAACGATACTATACCTTTCAAGAAATATGCGATTGAATCTCTATTAATATTTTTATTTAATAAAATAGGTAAAATTCTATTAGAGAGTATAGGTCTCGATGAAAAGCTGTCGGCTGGAAAGTTCCCTTTTAAGAGTTCCATACAGAAAGGGTCTGACAGTTTGAAGTTACTCTGAGCTTTGGTATAGAATACAAAGAAATTTGCCAGGAAAATAAATAATAAAGATTTTTTCATTGACTTTTTATGATTCATACAATTACAGACTGCATTTGTAAATATAGAAAAATTTAGCGTTCTGTATTTAATCAGTATAATATATTTTAAATACCAATTTACACCGAGGTTTCTAACATTATATAAGATGCCTTAATTTTGTTGAAATAAGGGAGGAGGATAGGCGATTCGAATCAATTATATATGAAAGAGAATATCATAAAAGCTAACTAACAGGATGCATTATTGGCTAATCCATAATTGAATAGAATATTACCTGGGATGCTTTGGATTATTACCGGAATTAGTAATTGAAACATCCATAACTAGTTAAAAGTCTACAAAAGATTATCTTCTTATTATTTGTGAAGGCAACATTGGTATTATAACGGCACAGATAATTAGCGAAAGTACCAACTAAAATTTATTGATATCCACACCTATAATGGACTTAAAGATTTCGCAATACACCCCGCATTTTCATTCACAGCTGTTGATTGAATCATTCCATATTTGGCATTGGAATTTCCTTAAGAGAGTTAAAGTCCTCTAAATCAAAATACTCATGATGTTAAGGTACTTTAGAAGTTAAACTTAAAAGTTAAATAAAGAAAACACCATTAGGCTTGACTCCAATCTGCGATAGAACATTTTAAAATTGGAAATTCTGTAATTATTCTATGTTGAGTCTGACTAATTTCTTCGTCGCTTATTGCTTTTAAATTCAGATTTTCCTTCCTTAAATTCTGACCTTCCTTCTTTAAATTCTGATCTTCCTTCTTTTTGTTTTGAAGCTTCATCAATTCTGAACGGCCTTCCATTAAATGTTGCGCTTGTTACCTGGCACATTTGATCTGCACTATCGCGGTCAGTCATAAAGAATGAATATACGCCTTTCATTTCTATATCTCTTACTGCTCTCCCACTGACTTTCGTGTTTTTGAAAATGAGCTCCCTAACCTCATCATACTTGAGTTGGTCTTTTTTGCCAACATTTACGAATAACCTAACCATTTCGGATGAATTTCTTCCTCCGTCCCTTCGGCTTTTACTTCTGGTATTATTACCTCTTGAATCATCCGAATGTGATGAAGTTTTTGAAAAAGATCTAGGTTCTCTTACCTTCTCATCGATATTAATATCTGGAGAATCTTTATATTGAATTCCAAATCGTTTCATTTCAAGGGTGAGTAATCTATGCACCAAATCCTCCTTCTCCATTTCCATTAATGGCCAAATCCATTCATTTTTAAACTTTATTTTATTTTCTCCTTCATCCTGATTTTTGAAAAAAGCTATAAAGTTGTTGATTCTTACATGGATCACATCTTCACCAGTAGGAATCATGTATTTTTCAAACTTGACCCCTGCCAGTTTTTCTATTTGATGCAATTTATAAGCCTCTCTTATATGCAGTAATGCGATTGAAATACCCTTCTGTCCTGCGCGGGCAGTTCGTCCGCTCCTGTGTGTATAATTTTCAATATCATCCGGAAGGTGGTAATGTATGATATGAGTGATATTCTTGACATCGATGCCTCTTGCAGCTACATCTGTTGCAAGTAAAGCTTTGATGGCTTTGTGACGAAAGCGATGCATTACTTTGTCTCGTTGAGCCTGTGCGAGATCACCATGTAAGCAATCTGCAGAGTATCCGTCTCTTACCAGGTGATCACTAAGTTCCTGAGTTTCTGCCTTTGTGGTGCAAAATACAATTCCATAAAAGTCCTCATGAAAATCTATGATTCGTTTAAGAGCAGTGTATTTGTCCTTGGCTTGAACAACAGAATATTGATGTGAAATATTTTGTTGTGCTGCATTCTTTTTGCCAATCGTTATCTCTGCAGGATTTTTAAGGTAGGTATTGGCAATTTTGCGGATATCAGGTGACATGGTTGCTGAGAACAAACCTGTAATTTTATCTTCTGGTGTTTGTGCAAGTATGGCTTCCATGTCTTCACGGAATCCCATATTAAGCATTTCATCTGCCTCATCAAGAACAACTGTATTGATGTTGTTCAATTTGATGACCTTTCTTTCCATTAGATCCATCAATCGGCCGGGAGTAGCTACAATAATTTGGGCTGATCTTTTAATGTCCTTAATTTGTTTAAGAATGCTGCTCCCACCATAAACGGCGACAACACTAATTGACCTAAGATTTTTAGAAAATTTAGCTAAATCATTAGCGATTTGCATGCATAATTCTCTGGTAGGAGAAATAATAAGGGCTTGGGTAAAATGGTTGTTTGGATCAATATTTTGAAGAATAGGTAAACCGAAAGCGGCTGTTTTACCGGTACCTGTTTGTGCCAGTGCTATTAGGTCGGTATTTTGGGCAAGAAAGATTGGGATTGCTTTTTCCTGGATTTCAGTTGGTTGTTCAAAACCGAGTTCAGTAACTGCGGTACAGAGTGCGGGCTGGATGCCCAAAGATGCAAATGGATTCATTGGTTAAATTGGTTAAATGATAAAATACCCGCAAATCGCTTGCCTCATTTACCAGAACCCTATAAGTTTAGTCGATCTAAAACGACACCCGAATCCTGTGCTGCGTGTGCAGAAAAATGTCAGTAAGGCGATTTTGGAAATAAAATAAAACCTGCTGTTAACTTAACAGCAGGTTTTCAAATATAAATCTTTACTGTTTGCTTATCTAATAATTCATTGTACTCAAGTGAGTAGAGACTCCTGGATCCAAATCAAATCGAGAAAAGAGAACAAAAGATTTATAGGATCCGTCTTTAGAATCTTCTAAAACGGTTGCCACCACCACCACCGCCGTTGTTATTCGGACGGAATGGTTTACGCTCTCTTTGTTCAGGAGGTTGAGCTTCTGAAACAGAAATGTTTCTGTCTTTGATAGCAGTTTGATCAAGATTTTTGATCGCTTCTCTTGCTTCATCGTCATTTGGCATTTCGACAAATCCAAAGCCTTTTGATCGGCCGGTCATCTTGTCAGTGATGATTTTAACAGAACTAACCTCACCAAATTCAGAAAACATGGCAGAGAGTTGTTGTTCCTTGACGGAGTAGTCAAGGTTTCCTACATAAAGATTCATTATAAAAAATATTAGAGATAAAAAAAAATTACAATGGTGAGATAATAAAACCGAGCATTCTCCTAAAAAACCAATTAAATACAAATTTCGTTCCACAAAAATATGAAAAAGTATGAATAAAAGCCGTAATTATTAAAATTTAGAAAATTGTGTTGGGGAAGAGTGGCATTTTAACTTATAAGAAAGGGAGAATACAGTTTAAATTCATTAAAATTGACAGGCATTAATAAGTCATAAATACATATAAATGTTATAATATCAATGTTATATAAATTTAAATATATATAATTTATTAAAAAACTGAGTTATATTGATCATTTTACTCTGGTGAATCCTTATAACCTCTAATTTTGTTGGAATTTTATTTAATATGGATACTCAAAAGTCTCAGTTTTGGCATAAATCAACATTTGTAGCGCTCTTTTTTGGGTTTATTAGTCTGGCATTATATTGGCAAAGTATCTCTTTTGGCTATGTTTTAGATGATACCATAGTCCTGGACGAGAATAAATTTGTTGCTAAAGGATTTTCAGGAATTTGGGATATTTTAAGCACAGAAAGTTTTACTGGTTATTTTGGGGAGCAGAAGAATCTGGTTGCCGGTGCAAGATATAGACCTCTTTCTATTGTGAGTTTTGCTGTCGAACAAGGGATTGTTGGTAAAAAACCTTGGCTCAGCCATCTAATTAACATACTGCTTTACGGAATTTGTGGATGGCTTATTTACCGGATGGGTGAATTAATGAACCTTGGCTCCAGTATGGGTTGGAAAAAAATGTTCCCTTTGATTTTTGGTATATTATTTTTAAGCCATCCGATACATACTGAAGCAGTGGCCAATATTAAGGGTCGTGATGAAATCATGTGCCTGCTTTTTTCTCTGTTAACTGCAATAAATGTTTTGAAATATTTTGACTCTAAAGCTTTAAAATATTTGATTTTAAGTTCTTTTTGCTTTTTCCTTGCGCTGATGTCAAAGGAAAATGCAATCACTTTTCTTCTCATTACACCACTTATCCTTGTGTTTTTTAGGGGAGAAAAGCTTTTGTCAAGTTTGCGACAGACATGGTTTTTATGGATAGTTGCTGGTTTGTTTCTAATAATCCGTACAAAAGTCATAGGTTTCTTTTTTGACAGCGGAATAAAAATCACCGACTTAATGAACGACCCATTCATAGGAATGTACCCTCTTCAAAAAATATCTACAATAGTTTATTGTGTTGGGTGGTATCTTAAGTTGCTTGTATTTCCACACCCACTTACACATGATTACTACCCATATCATGTTCCCAAAATGAATCCAACAGACTTGATGACTATTCTATCTCTTTTGCTCATTTTGGCCTTGGTTTCAATCTCCTTTTATTTTAGAAAGAAGGAAAAAGTAGCGTGGTTTAATGTGCTCTATTTTTTTATCACTGTTTCAATTGTTTCAAATCTTGTGTTTCCAGTAGGCACTTTTATGAATGAAAGGTTTTTATTTATGCCATCATTAGGCTTTTCATTTTATTGCGCTTATTTGTCGCTAAAAGGTTTGGAAGTTGGAAGCAAGACTTCAAAAATATTGATATATAGTATACTGGGTTTGGCAATGGTTCTTTATGGATTTAAAACAGTTGTTAGAGTCCCTGATTGGAAGGATAGCATGACACTTAATTTAGCTGGTGCTGGGGTATCAAAAAATAGTGCAAGAATAAATCTTTTCACAGGAGTTAGTTATTTTCATTTGTATGAAAAAGAACCGGATGCTGTTAAGAAAAAGGAGCATTTGGATATTGCAAATAGGTATATTGATAGAGCATTAATTATATTCCCAGCTTATGGACAAGCCTTAAATATGAAGGCGGGTATTTTAGCAGAATACCATAAAATGTCGGGTGATTTAGAAAATTTCCTTGATGGCATCAAAAAAGTAATAATAGTTAAACCAGATTTGAGTTTTGTAAATGAATACATCAGCTACATCAGCAAGCAGGAGGAAAACAAGCATAAGATGTATTTATTTTTAAGGGAAATGGGGTATCAGGTTCTATTTAAAAAAATGAAAAGATATGATTTTGCTTATCAATACATTAATCAGGCCCATGAGATGCGCCCTTACAATCTTGAGGTAAGTAAAGAAATGGTTGAAATATTAGATGCATACTTAACCAGACCAGGTATAAATCCCCAGCAGGCAGCTGAAATGAAGAAAAAAGTGGACGCTCTAAGATTACAAAATACACTTATGGAACCCAAAAATGAATGATTTACTTTATCAAATAGCACTTACCCAAACTGAAAACATAGGACCTGTAATCGCCAAACAACTTATTGGATATTGTGGTGGAGCAGAAGCCGTATTTAAAGAAAAGGCACATAAGTTGTTAAAAATCCCGGGAGTTGGACCTCAAACCGTGGAGCGTTTGAAAAATAAAGAGAACATTAGTAAAGCAGAAAGGGAACTTAACTTTATCCAAAATGAAAACATCAAAGCTATTCTTCAATCAGACAGCCAATACCCAAATAGGTTAAAACATTATCCCGACAGCCCATTAGTTTTATTTTTTAAAGGTGAAGCTGATTTGAACTCCTTGCATGTTGTTGCTATTGTTGGTACCAGAAATATAAGTCCATATGGAAAGCACCTTACCGAACAGCTTATTCAGCATTTGGCTAATTTTGAAGTTTTAGTTGTGAGCGGCCTGGCCTATGGAATTGATACAGCAGCTCACAAATCATCAATATTGAATGAATTACCAACTGTAGGAGTGCTTGGACATGGTCTTGACAGAATTTATCCGGTTGAAAACAAGAGTTTAGCCAACAAAATGATTAAAAATGGAGGTATCCTTTCTGAATTTTGTAGTAATACAAAACCAGATCGACAGAATTTTCCCATGCGAAACAGAATAGTTGCAGGAATGTCAGATGCAATAGTGGTGGTTGAAACGAAATCAGGAGGGGGAAGTATAATTACCGCTGAGTTTGGAAATGAATACAATAAGGATGTTTTTGCTTTTCCAGGAAAAGTTGGAGATGAATTATCTGCAGGATGTAACCATTTGATCAAAAATCACAAAGCCCATTTAATAGAAGGAGGAGAGGATTTAACAGATGTTCTCAGATGGGAAAAGCCGGGAAAAGTAAAACCTGTGCAATTTACCAGAGAGCTTTTTGTCAGCTTTTCAGATGATGAAGATAAGGTCTTTCAAACCATCAAGAGTAAACAAAAAGTTAATATTGACCTGTTGTCCCAATGTTTTAATTTTACGCCGAGTGAATTAGCGAGTATTTTACTTAATCTTCAATTTAAGGGAGTAGTTCAGGAATTACCTGGAAAAATGTACACACTTATCTTATAAAATGTTTAAAAATATTATCAGTGTATCGGTTGTTATTGGGTTAACATTGCTTTATAGTTGTCGCACGCCTAAGTCGATTCAAAGTACAAAACCTGAAATAGTACAGGTAGTGAGTGATGAACCCTATCCTAAAAACATAATCCTAATGATTGGTGACGGAATGGGATTGACCCAAATTTCTGCCGGATTATATGAAAATGGAAATCATTTAAGTTTAGAGGGCTTTTCAATAATCGGATTGCACAAATCTTATTCAGCAGATAGTTTGATTACTGATTCAGCTGCAGGAGCAACCGCATTTTCTATTGGTTTAAAAACGAAAAACGGGTTCCTTGGTGTAGATTCAAGCGGAAACACCCATTTGACAATATTGGAAGAGTCCATTTTAAGACATTTTAGTACAGGATTAATAACAACAACAAGTATTGTGCATGCTACCCCTGCTGCTTTTGTTTCTCACCAACCGGATAGGGAAAAATATGAATCAATTGCCAAAGACATGATGGATGTTGATTTTAATTTAATAATTGGTGGTGGGAAAAAGTATTTTGAAAGAAGAAAAACAGATAGCTTCAATTTAATCAATCTTCTAATCGCCAAAGGATATATGGTTAAAGACTATTTTGAGGAAGACTATGCAACGTATAAAATTCCACCAATTAACAAATTTTGCTTTTTTACAGCGGATGGTGATCCATTACCGGCTATGCGGGGCAGAGATTACTTGTCTAAAGCCACCAAAGATGGTATAAGGTTTTTGAAGAACCAAGGGTCAAAAGGATTTTTTCTTATGGTAGAAGGAGGCCAGATTGATTGGGGGGGGCATGATAATGTCAGTGAGTATATTACCACTGAAGTGTTGGATTTTGACAAAGCAGTGAATGAGGCACTTGAATTTGCTCGCAGAGATAAAAGTACATTGGTCATTGTAACTGGAGACCATGAAACAGGTGGCTATTCAATTTTACCAGGATCAGAAATGGGAAAATTGAAGACTGCTTTTACAACAAAAAAACACACTGCCGATTTAATTCCAGTATTTGCATTTGGCCCTGGAGCAGAACAATTTGCCGGAATTTATGAGAACACAGAAATCTACCATAAAATGAGAAAACTTCTCTTCCGAAACAATTGAAATTGCCTGAATATTTCAAGGCATTTATAAAACCATCATTTTGCCAGATTTAACATTTTCAAATCTATTCAGGAAAAGCTTCCTTCAAAATATCTCCATTTATGAGTGATTGATTGAGAAATAAGTCTTAAAATTACCTTTCTCAACAATAAGTCGATATTTCGTTTTTTTGTAATTATCTAATTTAAATTTAGGGAGTATCATTTACAATTGCATTTCAATTTTTAAGTTGATTTCAAGTATAAACGGTTGTGAAATTTATACAGCTTGTCAGGTGTATTTTTTGGGTTGCATATATTTGGGTATTTTAAAATTTATCAAGGCCAATTGGATGTTATAATCAGGATACCAGTTTCTTGTTCATTCTTTATTCAAAAGCTCAACATTTATAGAAAAAGTAAAAAAAATTTTAGTAAATTTTTAATTAGGTGAATTGCAAGTCCTAACTTATTCTTTAGCTATAAATCGAACCTCTAAATTTTAATTGAATCTAATCATTAACTCAATATTAACATGCTCTTCTTTACCACAATTTCGGTAGCGATGAACTGGTTTTTTTAACAAAAAATAAAGTAAATATATTTTAATAATTTTTTTTGCATTGAATACTTATTGCAGAATTAAAAACATGTGAGAATTGGTATTACCCAATTAGAATTTCAATTAAGGGACTATCCTAAATACATATTAATATATTAATTAATATGAAAAGATCCTCATATTCACAACATTATACAAGAAAAGTGCGCTGTTAACAAAATTCAAAAATTCCATAGTTCGTATAAAAATTAGAACCTTTGGTCGATATTATTTGTCTGAATAGTAGAAAAATGCAAAACTTTGCAACGTTAATTTGATCCAATGATCATTAATTTGGAATTCAATGATTTTAATTTTAAATATTAGTTTATGAAACAGTTTCTTTTATTAGGTATGTTATTTTTAAGCGCGTTTTCAAATGCACAGTTGAATAGTGAAACGCATCCAGAAATTTTCCGCGGTGTTCTTTTTGACCTAAAAAGCAATCAACCAATTGAGGGGGCATTGTTGACCATTAGTTCTCCACTTGGAGAAATGGTAACAATGACAGATGAAGAGGGTTTTTTCATTGTACCTGGTGCACCAAAGTCAAACTTCAAAGTTGTCATTTCAATGACTGGTTATGAAGATAAAATACTCGAACAAGTGAATAGAGTAAGTGATGTGGAATATCATATCGGTTTAGAGCCAAAAAGGGTTAAGCATCTTACTACCTGCTATTAAAACAACTTTACGAAAGAGAATAGTAATACCTGGCCTTAAAGGCTGGGTATTTTTTTTTAAATACATTACTCTGGGAGCAACTAATAAAAATCATTTTTTGCGATGATATAATTTAGTTCATTTCTCTTCAATTGCCATTGAATTTTCATCTATATCTGATATATTTGCAGCATAGATGCAACATAGTTATCCCGTTAAAATTAAAGAGGTCCGGCGTGAAACAGACCATTGCGTTTCGATCGCATTTGACATACCTGATGACTTGAAGGAGTTATTTAAGTACGCACCAGGGCAGTACGTAAATCTTATTAAAACGGTAGATGGGGAAGAACTTCACCGGTCCTACTCTCTGTGTTCCAGTCCATTGGATCAAGAATGGAGGGTTGCTGTAAAACAACTGGAAGGTGGAGTATTTTCAACTTATGCCAATAAATATCTCAAAGCAGGAGATTTGTTAAATGTGATGCCTCCTAATGGTAAATTCACCAGAGAAATCAAAGTTGGACAACGTAAATCTTACCTGTTTTTAGCCGCAGGTAGTGGAATAACCCCAATCATTTCCCTTATCAAGACGATTCTTAAAACCGAAGAGCAAAGCCAAATTTGCCTGATTTATGGGAACCAAAAGACCGATCAAATTATATTTTTAGAAGAGTTGATGGGCCTGAAAAATTTATACATCGACAGGTTCAGTCTTTATTTTATACTGAGTAGAGAGTTAATGGAAGAACCATATTTTAATGGTCGGATTTGCAAAGAAAAACTTGAATTCTTCAAGGGGAAATTATATGAACCGAATGAAATTGATGAAGTATTCATTTGTGGACCAGAGGAAATGATTTTGGAAGGAAAATCAGCACTTGAAGAACAGGGTATTTCCTCCCAAAGGATTCATATAGAATTATTTGGAACAAAGGCTATATCCAAGCCTATAATTGTGACTGGTTTAAGTTCTGAGACAGAAGCCAGTGTTTTGCTCAAAACTGATGGGAGAACGGTTAGTTTTAATCTTCCATTCAATTCCGTAAGTCTTTTGGACGGGGCTCTGAAACACAAAGTCAATCTTCCATTTGCATGTAAGGGAGGGGTTTGCTGTACTTGTAAGGCTAAACTTCTTGAGGGCGAAGTTGAAATGGCCAGAAATTATGGATTAGAGCCAGAAGAAATCGAGGCTGGGTATATTTTAACTTGTCAATCATTTCCAAAGACTGCTAAAATTTCAGTTGACTTTGATCAATAATCATTTAGAGTTGTTGAATGTGGGTATTTGATACCAAATTTACTTAGATTTCAAAAGAAAACTTTTATGTCAAACGAGGAACTGTTAGAACAATTTCAAAGTCGAATTGATGCTGAAGAGAAAATTGAAGCAAAAGACTGGATGCCAGAGGATTATAGAAAAACTTTAATACGTCAAATCTCTCAACATGCACACTCGGAGGTTGTTGGGATGTTACCAGAAGGAAATTGGATAACGCGCGCACCTAGTTTAAAACGAAAATCTGTTCTTTTGGCCAAAATTCAGGATGAAGCGGGTCATGGTCTTTACCTATATGGGGCCGCTGAGACTCTTGGAGTAGAAAGAGATGTATTGTTAGATGAACTTCATTCGGGTAAAGCAAAATATTCCAGCATTTTTAACTATCCTGCTATCAGTTGGGCGGATATGGGGGCGATAGGCTGGCTGGTGGACGGTGCAGCCATAATGAATCAAGTGGCTTTGTGCCGAACTTCCTATGGTCCTTATGCAAGAGCAATGGTTAGAATATGCAAAGAAGAAAGCTTTCACCAACGGCAGGGTTATGATATCTTACTTACACTTTCAAGGGGTTCTAGAGAACAGATCAAATTGGCTCAAGATGCTCTTAATCGTTGGTGGTGGCCGTCTTTGATGATGTTTGGGCCCAATGATTTAAATTCACCACATTCAGCGCAAAGTATGAAGTGGAAGATTAAAAGATTCAGCAATGACGAATTGCGTCAAAGATTTGTGGACATGACTGTGCCACAAGCTGAAATATTGGGTTTGAGCATACCGGACGCTAAACTTAAATGGAATGATGAAAGAGGACACTATGATTTTGGTGAAATCGATTGGGTCGAATTTAATAAAGTGGTGAAGGGAGATGGTCCATGTAATAAGCAAAGACTTGAGGCTAGAATAAAAGCCCATGAAGAAGGAGCTTGGGTTAGGGATGCAGCCGTCGCGTATGCTGAAAAACGATCACGTAAAACCGCTTAATAAATATCTTTATGAAAAATTGGCCATTATTTGAAATTTTCATCAGGAGTAAAAATGGTTTAGACCATCGTCATGTAGGAAGTTTACATGCTGCTGATGCCCACATGGCACTCGAAAATGCTCGCGATGTATATACTCGAAGACAAGAAGGAATTAGTATTTGGGTCGTGGAATCAAACCATATTACCGCGTCAGATCCAATAGAAAGCAGTGCATTTTTTGAGCCGGCAGAAGATAAAATATACCGTCACCCAACTTTTTATGAGCTTCCGGAAGCCCTCAAACACATGTAGAATATGATGGATAAAAAGCATTTATTGGAATTTTTGCTTATTCATGCAGATACCGGAAACATAATTGGACACAGATTAGGTGAATGGTGCGGACATGGCCCTGTTTTAGAACAGGACCTTGCCATGACTAACTTTGCCCTGGATCATCTTGGTAGGGCTCGACTGCTTTATCAATATGCAGGAGAAATTGATGGAAATTCTAAAACTGAAGATGATTTGGCTTTTTTAAGATTCGAATATGAATATAAAAATCTTCTACTTGCGGAATTTGCAAATACCGATTTTGCCTTTACTGTAGCCCGACAATTTTTTCTTGATTCTTATTATATGGATCTATTGGAAGGGCTCACCAATTCCACAGATCAAAGAATTGCGCAAATTGCAACAAAATCGCTTAAGGAAACTTCCTACCACTATAAATGGAGCAGCGAATGGCTTATACGATTAGGAGATGGAACAGAAATAAGCCATGCTAAAATGCAAACAGCGGTAAATGAAATTTGGGAATTTACAGGAGAGTTTTTTATACCAGTTGAATCAGAAATTATTTTGGCAAATGAAGGAGTTGTCCCATCACTTGAGTTACTCAAGCCTAAATGGAAGAGGAGGGTGGAGGAGATTTTTTCCGAAGCAACCATTTCTATTCCAAACAGAGAATATCAACAAAGTGGTGGCAAGGCAGGACATCATACGGAAAAACTTGGTTATATACTTGCAGATATGCAGTATATGCAGCGAGCTTTTCCAGGATTAAACTGGTAATTTGTTATAAAGACTTTGTTTACGATTCAAATACAAATGAAGACAAACGATTATCTAGGAGAAGTCGATCCTTTAACATTAAAAAAAATTAATGAGGTTTTATCAAATGTATTTGATCCTGAAATTCCCGTTTTGTCTATTATTGATCTTGGAATTTTGAGAAACATTAAATGGGAAAATGGTATTTTAGTTGTAGAAATTACACCTACTTATAATGGATGTCCAGCCATGAATGTTATTGAATGGAACATCCAAGCTGCCCTAGAGGAAGCGGGAATAGAACATTTTATAATTAAGACAATATTAGATCCTGCCTGGACTACAGACTGGATGTCAGAACAAGGTAAAATTAAACTTCAAGAGTACGGTATTGCTCCACCACAAACAAAAGCAAGGATCAGAAAAATGTTTGACTCTGAAGAATCGATCATTTGTCCAAGATGTTTATCAAATCAAACTCGTCTGGTGAGCGAATATGGTTCGACAGCATGTAAATCAATGTATCAATGCAAGGCTTGTCTTGAACCATTTGATTATTTTAAATGCCATTAAAAATTCCAAGCAAATGAAAGTTGGTGTTGTAGGAATGGGTGCTATGGGTCAAGGAATTGCACAGGTTGCAGCAATGGCTGATTGTGAGGTTGTGGTTTTTGATGCCTTTGCGCCAATGTTAGAAAAGGCCAAAGCAGAATTAACTAAGAGTCTTGATAATCTTGTCTACAAGTCAAAATTAAGTGAAGACCGGGCAAAAGTCATTAACTCTAGGTATCATTGGTGTCATAGCTTAAATGAACTCTATAATTGTGAACTTATTATAGAAGCAGTAAAAGAGGATTTAGATACCAAAAAAAAATTATTTGGGGAATTAAGTAAGATAGTTTCCGATCAATGTATTTTAGCCAGCAATACTTCTTCATTATCAATTACCTCTTTGGCATCCAGTGTATTATTACCGCAAAGATTTATTGGAATCCATTTTTTTAATCCCGCACAAATTCTTCCTTTAGTAGAAATAATTCCCGCTGTCCAGACTGAAGAACAGCTTACCCAGAGTGTTTTACAGATTATTAAAAATTTTGGAAAAATTCCAATTCAGGTTAAGGACACACCAGGTTTTGTAGTCAATAGAATTGCAAGACCTTTTTATGGAGAGGCATTGAGAATTTTAGAAGAGGGCATTGCAGATATATACACCATCGATTGGGCCATGACAGAGCTTGGTCAGTTTAAAATGGGACCTTTCACTTTAATGGATTTTATAGGTCATGATATAAACTATCACGTAACTGAAACTATTTTTAAAGATTTTTATTACGACCCACGATATAAGCCTTCTTTTACACAAAAAAGATTAGTTGAAGCCGGCTATCTGGGAAGAAAAACAGGAAAGGGATTCTATGATTATAGTAAGCCAATCCCTGTTTCCAAAATAGAATATAATTTAAATTTGGGTGAAGAAATCAAAAACAGGATAGTTGTGATGTTAATAAATGAAGCCGCTGAGGCACTTCACTTAAATATTGCTTCTAGAGATGATATAGAAATAGCAATTACAAAAGGTGTTAATTACCCAAAGGGACTTTTAAAATGGGCAGATGAAATTGGCATAGAGGAATGTGTACAAAGGTTGGATCATTTGTACAACCATTATCATGAAGATCGATATAGATGTTCTTCAATTCTTCGTAAGATGTCCTATGAAGGTAAAATGTTTTTTAAATAAGATATGGCCGGAGAAAATATAATTCCTGAAAAGGTACTGGAGAGAATGTTTAACGAAGATGGTTTTAGTCAATGGTTAGGAATTGAAAAAGTCTTAATAATGGAAGGCCATTGCATTTTAAGAATGAAAGTAAGAAAAGAGATGTTGAATGGGTTTATGGTAGCACATGGTGGCATATCGTATTCATTGGCTGATAGTGCATTTGCTTTTTCTTGTAATAGTTACAACAAATTAAGTCTTTCCATTGAGACTTCAATATCGCACTCTAAACCAATAGTTGAAGATGATGTGTTAACAGCTGAGTCAAAAATGATCACCCAGTCTAATAAGATTGGAAATTATCAAGTATTAATTAAGAATCAAAATAATGAAATTGTAGCTGTATTTAATGGAATTTGTTACCGTACAGAAAAGCAAGTTGTAGAATAATGAAAACAAGTTATATAATTGATGGGGTCAGGACACCAATTGGGTCTTTGGGAGGAATGTTATCGACCGTTAGAACAGATGATCTTGCGGCCCATGTGATCAAGAAATTAATGGAAAAATTTAAAAACCTTGACCCATTTTTAATCAGTGATGTAATATTGGGTTGTGCCAATCAATCCGGTGAAGACAACAGAAATATAGCTAGAATGGCCCTTTTACTGGCTGGACTGCCGACTCATGTGCCAGGAGAAACAGTTAACAGGCTTTGCGCATCAGGTATGTCAGCAGTGGTTAACGCCCACCGTGCAATTCAAAATGGAGATGGTGAAATATTTATTGCGGGGGGTGTAGAAGGGATGACCAGAGGGCCATGGATTATTTCAAAAACAAGTTCAGCTTTTGGGAGGGATGCAAAGATGTTTGACAGCACTTTTGGATGGCGATTTATTAATCCTTTAATGGAAAGAAATTATGGTTGCGATAGTATGGGGCAAACGGCTGAAAATTTAGCAAAAATGTACCAAATTTCCAGAGAAGACCAGGATTTGTTAGCCTATAATTCTCAAATGAAATATAATAAGGCTTTAAAATCAAATCGGTTTGAAAAGGAGATTGGAGCTATTGAGGTTCAAAGTGGTAAGAAGGATACCATATGGATGGTGAATGACGAATTTCCCAAGCCTGCAACGACGCCGGAGAAATTGTCAATGTTAAAACCAGCTTTTGATGTAAATGGAACTGTCACTGCCGGTAATTCATCCGGCTTGAATGATGGGGCTGCAGCTTTGTTAATTGCTTCAGAAAAAGTTATATCTCAACAAAATCTTCAACCAATAGCACGTATTGTTTCAAATAGTGTAGTGGGAGTAGAACCACGGATCATGGGTATTGGACCTGTGGAAGCAAGTAAAAGGGCATTAGATAAGGCTGGCTTAAGAATTGGTGAAATGGATATTATTGAGTTAAACGAAGCATTTGCTGCTCAAGTGCTGGCTTGTACGCGTAACCTAGGATTGGAAGATGAAGATCCCCGTTTAAATCCAAATGGAGGGGCTATTGCTTTAGGGCATCCTTTAGGTATGAGTGGTGCGAGGCTCATTCTTACAGCAGCTAAAGAATTGCAAGTGAGACAAAAAAAATATGCCTTGTGTACCATGTGTATTGGCGTTGGTCAGGGGTACGCAGTCATTTTAGAACGCGTTTGATGCCGAGCATAGTCAAGAATAGAATCACTTTTTCAAACTCCACATTTCATTGTTAATAATTAAATTGATTTATGTAGCTTTTGAGATTTGTCGTTGAAACTATTAAATCTATCTTAAATATTAAGAAATTGGTATACTTATTAACCCAACAAATTATACCGGGGTTACTTTTGTAAAAAATTTAAACATGATAAACACGAAAATTTTTCTCAATCTGCTGATTGCATCTATTTTAGGAATCTCTGTATCTGTTTCAAAGGCACAAACAGCGGATGAAATTGTACAAAAGCATTTATCTGCTTTGGGCGGTGTGGAAAAACTCAAATCCATAAAATCGGTAGTGATGGAAGGTAAAATTACAGCACCTAATATGGAAATTGCAGTCAATATGACAACAATGCACAACAAGGCATGGCGGATGGACATTGAATTGATGAGTATGAAAGGCTGGATGATTTTAAGACCTGATTCCGGGTGGGTTTTCATGCCTTTTCAAGGACAAACCACACCGGATGCAATGACACCGGATGCAATTAAGGAGCAATTAGACCAATTAGACCTTGAATCCACCTTATGTAATTTTAAAGAAAAGGGCCATTCGGTTGAATATTTGGGAATGGACGATGTGGAAGGAACAGAATGTTTTAAGCTTAAGACAATCACTAAATCAGGAAAAACCACTTACCAATTTATTGATCCTACCACCTATTACATTGTCAGAACAATTTCCAAGCAAAAAGCTGGTGGAAAAGAGTTTGATGTACAAGCAGATTACAGCAATTATAAGCCAGTAGATGGGGGATATATTTTTCCACATACAGTTGCAAGTCAAAATGGACCCGTTGATTTTCAAAAGATTACTGTAAATGGAAATGTAGATGAAAGTATTTTCTCTCCAGCAAATTAATTTTTAAGTAAGAAAAAAAGACACGACAAATGAAAGTTTGGCGTGTCTTTTTTATTAGGCCAATCCTTTAATATTAACTCATTAATTAATCCTATACAAATTTCAAATTCCTATGAAAATTGCAATGCATATTTTCTTTTGTCTAGTTCTAATAGATAGTCTTTATTCACAGGTGAAGATCAATTCCGCAACTTTTGGGGCTATTGAAGCCAGGGCGATGGGTCCTGGAACTATGAGTGGTAGAATTACGGCGATTGAAGGGGTGAATCAGGATGGGAAGACACTTTATATTGGAACTGCCGGAGGGGGTGTTTGGAAAAGTACAAATGCTGGGGCCTCATTTATTTCAATTTTTGACAAGTATTGTCAATCTATTGGAGCTTTGGCTATTGATCAAATGAATCCTTCAAACATTTTCGTAGGTACAGGAGAAAGCAATATGAGGAACTCTGTTTCAATTGGAACAGGTTTGTATAAATCAAACGATGCCGGCGCCAATTGGATAAAATTAGGACTTGATAGCACAGAACACATTAGTAAGGTGATATTGGACCCAAAAAATTCTAATACGATTTATGTTGCTTCCCCAGGACCACTTTGGTCAGATAGCCCCCACCGAGGATTATATAAATCAATGGACGGAGGAAGAACATGGGATAAAATATTGTTTATTGACACGAAGACAGGATGTGCAGATATAGCAATAGACCCCAACAATCCTTCAATTATTTATGCCACCACATGGGAATTCAGGAGAACGCCATATTCCTTTAATTCCGGTGGAAAAGGAAGTGGGTTTTATAAATCTTCCGACGGTGGCAAAAACTGGAAAAGGATAAGCAAAGGCCTTCCTGAAGGTGATTTTGGAAGAATTGCACTTGCACTTGCCCCTAGCGCACCTCAAAATCTTATAGCAATTGTAGAATCCAATAAAACAGGGCTATATATATCTTCTGATGCTGGCGAAAGCTGGAAACAGCAATCGGCAACGATGAATGTTGTGTCAAGACCTTTTTATTTTTCCACAATTGTGGTAGATCCAAAAGATCCTAAGAGAGTATACAGGCCGGCTTTTAATTTTTCTTATTCTGATGATGGAGGGTATTCATTCAATGATGCTTCCAATGATGGAGGTTGGGTACACTCAGATCACCATGCCTTATGGATTAATCCAAATAATACTAACTTTTTAGTTTTGGGAACGGATGGTGGAGTTTACTTAAGCAACGACCGCGGAGCAACCTTTACTTTTTGCCAAAATCTACCTGTTGGACAATTTTACCACATTGCGGTTGATGATGCGAAACCTTATAATATTTATGGAGGGTTGCAGGATAATGGAAGTTGGATCGCACCATCTGCAAAACCAGGCGGAGTTTCCAATGGTGATTGGAAAGGATTGTATTGGGGTGATGGATTTTGGACGATACCAGATATGTCTGATGCTGGAACAGCATATGCGGAAGCACAAGGAGGAAATATGGCCAGAATAGATCTCAATACGTTTAAGTCTTATCCAATTCAACCAAAGCAAACTTCACTGGAGGATAAGTTGAGGTGGAATTGGAATACTCCTATAATAAACGGGAAGAACAATAGAAAAAACCTTTATGTAGGTGCGCAATATCTTTATAAATCAACTGATCAGGGACAGAATTGGATTCGAATTTCCCCAGATCTCACCACCAATAATAAAAACAAACAGCAGCAGGAAAATTCCGGAGGATTAAGTGCAGATAATACCAGTGCTGAGAATCATTGTACCATATTTACTGCAGCGGAGTCTCCACTAAACGAAAGTATCATTTGGGTGGGAACAGATGATGGCAATCTACAGGTAACCCTTAATGGTGGAAAAACCTGGAAAAATGTATCGGAAGAATATATAAAAGCAGGCATTCCTGCACAAACCTGGATATCAAGTATTGAACCATCCAGATTTGATGTGAATACAGTTTATGTCACTTTAGATAATCACATGTATGGAGACCACAACACATATCTAATAAAAACAAAAGATGGTGGAAAAACCTGGAATAGACTGAATAATTCTGAATTTACAGGATTTGCGCACAAAATTGCTGAGGATAGGATGAACAAGGATTTACTATTTCTTGGAACGGAAATGGGGATGTTTGTCAGTCTAGATGCCGGAAATAATTGGTTCAGGATGAAAAATAACATTCCTGAATTTGCCTTGGTAAGAGACATTCAGGTACATCCCTCTGAGAATGCTTTGATTATTGGGACACATGGTAGAGGGGTTTATGTTTTTGATGATATATCTGCCTTAAGGACCATGAATAAGGAAGTAGCTGAAAAGGAAATCCATCTATTTAAAATTAGCGAGATGGTGCTTTCAGACGGTAAATATGGAGGAGGAAGTCCATTTTCAGGAGGGTGGAATGCACCCAATCCGGAGGAGTTAGTTCCAATTCAATATTATCTTAAAGATCGACTTATGGATGGAGATGTAAAGATTGAAATTTATGATCAAGATAAAAAATTAGTACAAAGCATTCCCGGAGGAAAGCGAAAAGGAATTAATAAAGTTTATTGGAATTTTAGAATGAAACCCCCAAAAGTGGCAGAAGGAGGGACTAAATTGGATTTTGGAGGATTTTTAGCACCACAGGTTTTACCGGGAACTTATTCAGTAAAGCTTAAAGTTGGCGACAGAGAATTACAAGACCAGATTATCTTGATTCATAGAGATGAGAAGAATTATACATTGGAAGACAGGAAGTTACAATATGAGGCTGGAATGAAGTATTTCAAGATGCATGAGGACTTGGCTAAGACAGTAGATGACATTAATAGAGAACAGAAACTGATTAAAGAATCTAAAGAGAAATTTAAATCTAAAAAATCAAAAGAAGCTGCTGATCAATATTTTGATCAACTTGAAAATCTTAGATCAACATTGTTGGCTACCAAACAAAAATCAATTTTTGCCGATGAGACCAAATTGCGGGAAGAGATAACTGAGGCCTATGGTGCAGTAGTGCAAAGTCAACAAAGACCATCTAATTTATCCATTGAACGAATACCAGTTTTACAAAAACGCATCGACCAGTCCAAAGCGACTTTTCAGGAAATAAAGGATAAACAAGGATCCAAATTTCTTAAGCATCTGAAAGATGAAGGGCTTAATTTGCCTTTAAAATCGTAATAACTGAAAGTTTAAGTTTTGAGATTGCTTACGAATCAAAGCCAGAGGAATATTAGCCAACATTGAAAGGATTCCAATAAAATTCAAGAAATTCTAAAGCTTGGTATAATTTTTGTTGCCAAATAGAATGAATGAATGAAACAATCGGCAGTGGAAGTCGATTGTTTAAATTGATCTAATTTGGAACCTATATTATTTTATTTGTATTGTTTGGGTCAAAGATTGACCAAAGACTTAGCCATAAGTTCTGGTAAACAAGAGGTTATACCCCAATTAGATTTAACATTTATAAGATTTTTTCTTTGGAAAAGTTTCCATTTAGGAATCCATTATAGAGCAAGTGAGTTATGCCCTTTACAGGTTTGGAGTACTTCGATTAGAAATACTTGAGTGAATGAATGAATGAAACCAAAAAAGGCGCCATCGAAAGATGAGCGCCTTTTTGGCTTTGTACCGAAAGTGGGACTCGAACCCACACGACTTTAAAGGTCACTGGATTTTGAGTCCAGCGCGTCTACCAGTTCCGCCATTTCGGTGCAGGCGGGTTTGTTACGGGGAGCAAAAATAAAGATTTTCCAATACTGAAGAAATAAATAAATCAATTTGAGCAATTATTAGCCTCAATGATTTGAATAATCAGGTTTGACTAAGTTCTTCAGATATTAAATTATCCGTATCATCTGAGTCCTGGTCAAAACTCAAAAGACTGTTGGGCAAACTTTTCCGACTAGTTAAGCCAAGTTTCTTAAGTTTCATGGCATGGTCAACCAGATTGCCTTTACCATCACGAAGTTTTTTAATGGCCTCACCATAAGCCTCGCTTGATCTGTTTAGATGCTTACCAATTTCTTCCATACTTTCTGCAAAACCAAGGAATTTGTCCAATAAGCGTTCCCCCTGTTTTGCAATTTCTATTGCATTACGATTTTGACTTTCCCTCTTCCAAAGATCAGCAATCAGTTTCAGAGCTGCAATAAGATTAGTTGGACTGATTAACAACACTCTTTTGTTATAGGCAAAAGACCATAGGTCCCTATCTGCCTGGATTGCAACCATATAGGCGGGTTCAATTGGTATGAACATCATCACAAAGTCAAGAGATTTGGCAAGTTGTTCATACTTCTTACGACTCAATTCTTCTATGTGATTTTTAATAGATTGAATATGTTGTTTAAGAGCTTCTGTTTGTTCTTCTTTTGAATCGGAACTGCAAAAGCGATCATAAGCAACAAGTGATACTTTTGAATCAATTACAATAGTTCTTTCTTCAGGCAGGTAGACCATAACATCGGGCCTGAACTCCCTACCTTCTTCATCCTTTAAACTTTCCTGAATTACATATTCCCTATTTTTCTGAAGTCCAGATTGATCCAATATACTTTCCAAAATAATTTCGCCCCAATTTCCCATTTTTTTGGCATCACCTTTTAAGGCAGAAGTCAAGTTTTTTGCATCGTTACTCAGTCGGTTATTTAGTTCAATCAATTCTTTTATACGATCTTCCAGGCTGAATCTTTGTTTGGATTCTTTGTCATAAGTTTCTTCCACCTTTTTTTTAAAACTATCTAAATTTTCGCCGAGTGGTTTAAGCAGGTTTTCGATATTATCTTTATTAGTTTGAGTAAATTTTATTGATTTCTCTTCCATGATTTTGTTCGCCATGTTTTGGAATTCTGTCATAGATTGATTTCTAAAATCTTCAATTTCCTTTTTATGTGTTTGCAGTTTCTCAAGTAGATAGCGATTATCCGATTCAATTGTGTTAAGCTTTTTTGACAATTCTGTAATTTCAAATTGTTGAATGGTGTTCGTTTTTTTTTGTTCGTCAAGATCGCTTTTCAAAATACTGAATTGTTGTCGCGCATTTTCAAGTGTCGCTTGAAGAGTAGATCTTTCGGCAATTAGATTAGTGAAATTTAAACGAGTCTCTTCCAATTTTTGAAGATTTTGAGAAAATTCAAATTGAACTCTATTATTTTGATCTTGTAAAATTTGGTTTTGAGTAGTTAGGTCATGACTTTTTCTTTCTAATTCCAGATATATATCTTTACTTACTACATTTGATTTATAGATGAGTAGTACAACAATTCCTATTGATATTCCAATAAGGAGATACAATATTTCAATGGGCATAGGGGTATGTTTGAAATTAAAATAAATATTCTCAAAAATTAAAAGCCTAACGGCTATCAAGAGTTAAAGATAACAATGCTTAAGAGAATATTATATATTGAAAAGAGTCATCTTATTTCAGTCCAGAACATTCTGCGATCGCCAATAAATCCTTCAAGAAAGTCACCAGATTGAACCGATCCCACACCTGAAGGAGTTCCAGTGTAAATGAGATCTCCTGCATTTAACCTAAAATAAGTGGAGAGATAACTGATGATTTCACTAAAGGAAAATATCATTTCTCTGGTATTTCCGGATTGTACCAATTCTTTATTTTTTAACAAGGAGAATTCAATATTTTGAAGGTCAAATTCTTTTTTATCAATAAAATCACTCAAAACAGCTGAGTTATCAAAAGCTTTTGCAATTTCCCAAGGAAGCCCCTTATTTTTACACTCTTGTTGGAGATCCCTGGCAGTAAAATCTATTCCAAGTCCGATATGACTATAATGTTCTACAGCTTTATTTAAAGGTATTTGTTTTCCTGGTTTTGAAATTCTTAAGACTATCTCTATTTCATGGTGGATATCCTTACTGAAATCAGGAAGGTAAAAGGCCTTATTTTCTCTAAGAAGTGCAGTTGAAGGTTTGCAAAAAATAACCGGTTTGATTGGTACCGGATTATTTAGTTCTTTTGCGTGTTCAAGATAATTTCTTCCAATACAAAAAATGGTCATACTATGAATATCTAAGTATTAACAGAGTGTCAAATAGACTAACTATGACAAACCGCATAAGTTTTTTACCTCTTTCAATGTTTCAGCAGCCCGCAATCTAATTTCAGCAGAAGATTTTTTGATTTGATCCTTGACTGCCTTCTTGTCTTGAAGAATTATTTCTCTCCGGGCTTGAATTGGCTTTACCAGATCAATGATTGCATCAGCAACGGTATCTTTTAGAATACTGTATTTTAGATTCCCGGATTTAAAAGAACTTAATAGCTCATCGTATGAATCTTTTCGGCCACACGCAATTAAAATGGAAAAGAGGTTTTCGGTTCCAGGAGCCATTTTTGTAGGATCGTTTCCTGCATCAGTCACAGCTGAACGGATTTGTTTTCTAATTTGGTCTTCTGAAGCAAAAACATTGATGTTGTGTTTATCTCCCGCACTGGCACTCATTTTTTTTAAAGGGTCAGCGGTGGACATTACTTTTGGTATTTCTGTATACATTGGTTCAGGCATAACAAAGTAATCTTTACCTACTACGTTGTTAAACCTTTGAGCAATGTTACGAGTAAGTTCCAAGTGTTGATCTTGATCTTTTCCGACAGGAACATAGTCGGCTTTATAAATAAGTATATCTGCAGCTTGAAGCACCGGATATGTAAATAATCCAGAGGAAATAAACATATCTTTATCTTTTTCCTTCACTTGTTCGGACTTATCCTTAAACTGAACCATTCTGCTTAATTCGCCATAACTACACATACACCCCAAAATCCATCCTAGCTCCGCATGTTCGGGGATCATAGACTGAATAAAGAGGTTTTCTGGCTTAATCCCACACGCAAGCAAATTGATGGTAAGCTCCCAAACATTTTCACGAAGCTTAGCGGGATTATAAGGCATGGTCATGGCATGATAATCTACGATTCCATATACACAATTATAATCTTCCTGAAGATTTACCCAATTCTGGACAGCTCCAAAATACCTTCCCAAGTGCAAATTACCTGTAGGTTGGATGCCTGAAAGAATTATTTTTTGACTCATGATTTTGAAAATTATTTATAGGCTATACATGATATCTCAACATTTACACCTCTTGGTAACTCAGCAACTTGGACCAATTCTCTTGCAGGAGCACCTTGAGTTGGAAAGTAGGTAGCATAGACCGCATTAATATTGTTAAACTGTTTAATGTCCTTGACAAATACTGAACATTTAGAAACATGTTCGAAATCCATTCCAGCAGCATGAAGAATGGCCCCCAAATTATCAAGTACACGATGAGTCTCAACCTCAATATTAGAAGTGATCAATTCATTAGTCTTTGGGTCCAAGGCAATTTGTCCAGAGACATATAATGTATGACCCACCTGTATTGCCTGACTATAAGGTCCTATAGGTTTTGGAGCATCTTCTGTATAAATTACTTTTCTCATGGTTGATGTGGTTTAAAGTCAGAAAGCCCCTAATAGGGGCTTCCATGATATAAATAATATATCTCGTAATCAAATATACAATATAAAGGTTATTTGATTAAAAACTTTTAAAGGCTTTATTATGCCTCGGCAGTTGCCTCTTCAGCAGCTTTGATCACGACATGCCCTTTGTAGTACAAATTACCCTCGTGCCAGTGTGCATGATGCATGATATGTATTGCACCAGTTGTTTTACAAGTCGCCAATTGAGGAGTTTCTGCCTTATAATGGGTTCTTCTTTTTCTTTTGCGCGTTTTCGAATGTCGCCATTTTGGATTAGGCATAATCTTTAATTTTAATTAGTTTTCAATTTTTTAAGTTCATCCCAAATGGGATTTCTTTCCTTAGTTTTTTCCTCTTTTTGAATATATTTCAGAACTTCCAGATTGCAAGGTGGTTCAGCTAAAGAAGAGCAATCAAATCGCTTAATTAGCGGGACCGAAAGACAAGCATAATCGTAAAGCAATTCTCCAAAGGCCAACTCGTGTGCATCAGGAGCAAGATGGACAAGATCCGGATCGTCCGATAAACCTTCAGCCCTTTTTACAACCAACTTATAGGATTTATCAATCGGAAGTTGGATATCAGCAAGACATCGGTCACAGGAAGTGGGAATAAATCCTTTAATATTCAGGTTTATTACCAAAAGATCAACCTGCTTGTCAAGATTAAGTTTGACAACAAGTTGAGCCCTATCGATAGGACTTGCCTCAAAATGTTTAAAAAACTCATCTTCTAAACGGAACTCATATTGATGAGATCCATCCAACAGCCCTTTGACCGGTATTGCAAACTGCTTTAAGAAATCCATAAAATGAACGTTTCCAAAATTTGGACTGCAAAGGTATGATTAATTCCTAAAAATCAATCAAAATTTGTAAAAAACTTATCTTTGAGTAGTTCTATACCTATATGACCTATATGAATTAAAATCAAATGATAAAAAAAGTTGTTGACGCACCCCATTTCAAAGTTGAAATTTCGGGCTTTCTTGAAATTTTTAAACGGTCAACCTAGGTTAGGTTGGCCTTGGGCATTATTAAATTTCAAGAATTGGCGTCAACCCGGACATAAATTTCCGGTTAAATTTTTTACGACTAGGATTTAGATTTTTTTTCCATAAATGGCTTTAGATTTATGGCTGATTGAAGGAACAATCATACAATTTAATCATGAAAGACCAGGATAACAGTTCTTTTACGTTTGCAGACATGGGCTTGTTTTTACGAAGCAAGTTATTCAAGTATAGTCTTATACGTATAGGAATTTTTCTGTTATTACTTTGGATTGCGCATTCATTTATTCTTACTTTTTACACCAATCATGGACAGAAACTTAAATTGGGCAAATATGTTGGAATCCCCCTAATCGATGCAAAAAAACATGCTGATCCAAGAGGTTTTGAAATTATAGTAACAGATTCAATTCATTTAATTGGCAAAAGAGGAGGGGTTATTATTTCACAAGTGCCTAAACCCGGGTCATTGGTTAAAAGAGGCAGGAAGATATATGTAAGTATCACAAGGTATAATCCAGATATTATTGATTCTGAGGAACTTATTGGCCTTTATGGAAAAAAATATGAACATAAGAGAGCTGAGCTAGAGTCTTTATTTCAACTTAAAACCAAGATTGCAGGTGCAGAATATGATCCCGGTCCGACAGGACATATATTGAAAGTATTGTATCATGGAGAACTGATATTAGACTCCAAAATACAGAAAAAGGGGATTAAAATATCTAAAGGCGATACCTTGCAAATAATAATTTCTAAGCAAAAGGATGGGGAAATTGAAATACCAAACCTAAAATGTAAAACGCTGACAGAAGTAAGGTTTGAACTTGAAGCCTCACAACTTCTGTTAGGTGATATTAACTATGATGGTGAAATTGACGAACCAGAAGAAGCTTATGTTATCAAGCAGGAGCCCATGTATAAATCCGGAAGTTCCATTAAGTTAGGCGAAAGAATTAGCATTACCATACACCAAAATAAACCTCAAGACTGTGATAATCAATAGAATGTAATTTAATTTGGACTTTTTTTATACGCAAAAATGGAGGTCACCGTTAGAAATTAACTTAAAATAGAAAAGATATATGGACGATATTTCTGTACAGGAATTGAATGAAAGGCTCAAGAAAAAGGAAGAAATTATCTTAATTGATGTCCGAGAAACCCATGAGCATCAGGAATTTAATATTGGGGGTGAATTGGCAACCTTACAAACAGATTTGCCATTAAAAATTTTGGAATTGGCTGGACACGAAGATGATGAGATAATTGTTTATTGCAGAAGTGGCAACAGAAGTGGTTTAGCAAAGCAATTATTTGAAAAGGCAGGATTTAAGAGGGTACGTAATTTATTAGGGGGGATGCTTTCATGGAAAGAAAACCTACCAGCTTAGAAAAGTTATAATTACTTGGTCCTATTGAACTTGAAAAATTATGTTCAAAATTAAACCGGTTCTTATCTTATTTCTTGATTAAGAAGCGTTAAAGCACCAATGAGAGTTAGTAAGCTTTTTATTTTATTTGGACTTTTAACCTTAAGTCTGAATGCGCAATATACTGAGCATACGACTATTGTTGATGGTGAAGTTGTCAGGGTTTTAGTAATGGAGGGAGATACAATCGTAGTTGCACAATTGGAAAGAATATCGATTACTGCACCTAAGGAATTCGATTATTCTGATGAACGCGAAAGATATGCAAAGTACAGAAGATATGCTGCTGTCGTATATCCTTATGCTGTTCAAGGAGTTAGATTGTATACTCAGTTATCAAAAGAAACCGAAGGCAAATCAAAGCGCGAAAGGAAACGTTTATATAAGGAAATATCCAAACGGCTTGAAGATGAATTTGAAACACCTTTAAAGAATTTGAGTAGGACTCAGGGATTAATTTTAACCAAGATGATGGAGAAGGCAATAGATAGATCATTTTATGATATCATAAAGGAATTTAAAGGTGGTTTTTCAGCTTTATATTATAATGAGTTCAGTAAAGTTTATGGATATCGACTAAAGGATAAATACATTTTTGGAGCAGATCCAGTTATGGATGCAGTACTAGAAGATTTTGATGTAATGAAAGATGTTCAACAATGATTACCAAAAAAGTATGCTGGCAAAGTCCATCAAATCTTGCCATTGTTAAATATTGGGGGAAGTATGGAATGCAAATTCCAATGAATCCCTCCATTAGCTTTACTTTGGATAGAAGTTATACCGAGACAACAATAGAGCTTTTAACTCAAGGAAAAGGGAACATTGAATTTACTTATGATGGGAGTAAGAATGAAAAGTTTGCTAATAAAGTAAAACGATTTTTAAATGCACTGGAGCTTTATTTTATTAATGACTTTGATTTGAAGATAGACAGTAAAAATACTTTTCCTCACTCTGCCGGCATTGCCTCTTCGGCATCGGCCATGAGTGCAATAGCATTGTGTATTACAGAGTTGCAATTTAACCTTGAAGGAAGAGATATACGATCAGATGAATTTTTAAAAATGGCCTCATATAGATCTAGATTAGGAAGTGGGTCAGCCTGCAGGTCATTATTTTCAACAGCATCACTCTGGGGTAGAATTCCAAATGTACCACAATCTTCAGATGAATATGGAATTGACTGGTCTGCAAATGTTCATAATAATTTTAAAGATATTCAGGATTGGATTTTCATCATTAACAAAGAGGAAAAATCCGTGTCTTCTACTGCAGGACATGAGCTCATGAAGCTACATCCATATAGGGATGCAAGGATCCAACAGGCAAATGACAATATTCATAAATTGATCAAAATTTTATCGGAGGGAGATTGGAATGGATTTATCGATATATGTGAGGAGGAAGCACTTACTCTGCATGGATTGATGATGAGTTCGAGACCGGGATATCTTTTGCTTGAACCAGATTCCATTAGAATTATTCAAGCTATCAGGAAGTTCAGAAATGAAACGAATATTAATATTGGTTTCAGTATAGATGCAGGGCCTAACATACATATGCTTTTCCCTCAAAAATTTATGTCAGAAGTAGCCTCATGGTGCAAGACTAGTTTTGGGGATTACTATAATCATGGCAAAATAATTTTTGATCAAATCGGAAAGGGTCCTAAACAAATAATATTATGAGAATTCAAATATTATTAGGTATTATTTTTACAATATCAAACATTTGTGCTCAGGGCAATGCTTCAGCACAAGGATCAAAAGTTAAGAACAATTCTTATGATAGGTTATTAAATACATTATTAAAACATTCTGTTCCTGAAATAAATGCAACAGAATTGGTTACTCGAATGGATGAATTTATTTTACTTGATACAAGGGAATTAAGAGAGTATGAAATTAGTCATTTAAGGGGTGCAAGGTGGGTAGGTTATTACAACTTTAAAATTCAAAAAATAATTGACCTTAATAAAGATTGTCCAATCGTTTGTTATTGTTCAGTTGGATATCGTAGTGAGAAAATCTGTGAACAACTTAAAGCAAATGGATTTAATGATGTTTCAAATTTATATGGCAGTATTTTTGAGTGGGCAAATTTGGGGTATCCATTGTATGGCAGTGATGGAAAATTGACAAATTACATACATGGATTCTCAAAACTGTGGGGACGTTATATGAATAATAAATCTTATGTAAAAGTGTACAAATAGATACCGAGAAAAAATTCAAAATATTTCATTTTAGTCAACCACAGAACTATTGATCTTTTTTAGATTTTCCTTAATTGACAGGTTTATTTTAGCTCTATTAAATATTATATATTTGTGAGTTATTAGTGGACGTCAGGCAAATTATTTTCAGCAGCCAGTATATTTTCAATACCTCTTATTAATGCATCTGGATTAAATGAAATGCTGTCGATTCCTTCTTCAACCAGAAATTTTGCAAAGGTGGGAATGTCACTGGGTGCCTGCCCACAGAGACCTATTTTAATTTTATTTTGTTTAGCTGCTTGTATTGCCTGGTGAATAAGCAATTTCACTGCATCATTTTCTTCATTAAATAAATAATTTACAAAAGATGAATCTCGATCCAACCCCAAAGTGAGTTGGGTTAAATCATTGGACCCAATTGAGAATCCATTAAATATTTGAGCAAATTCATTTGCTAAAATAACATTACTTGGAATTTCAATCATTACATAAATCTCTAACCCATCTTCTCCCTGAACTAAATTATTCAGTGTCATTTCATCCAATACTTTGTGAGCCTCTTCGGTAGTTCTACAGAAAGGGATCATTAGTTTGATATTTTTTAAACCCATTTGGGTTCTTACTTTTTTCATTGCAGCACATTCCAATGCAAATCCTTTCCGATAGAAATTGCTATAATATCGTGATGCTCCCCGATAACCTATCATCGGATTTTCTTCAACTGGTTCAAAATATTTTCCTCCCAAAAGATTTGCGTATTCATTACTTTTGAAATCACTCATACGGACAATAACGTCCTTTGGGTAAAATGCAGCTGCAACAACACCAACAGCTTCAGCCAGTTTATCAATAAAAAAGTCTTTACCATCCCTGTAATCTTTAGTTAAGTCATTTATATCTTTTCTGATTTTTTCATCAATGATTTTTTGTGGATCACAAAGTGCTAAAGGGTGGATTTTAATACTGTTTGAAATAGCGAATTCAAGCCTCAAAAGTCCAACGCCCTCGTTAGGATATTGACTTAGTTCAAATGCCCTATCCGGATCAGCCAGAATCAGCATGGGATGAGTTCTAGGTATTTTTAAATCACCAAAATCCTGTTCTTGAACGTGCCACTTAAGATAGCCTTTATAAACATTCCCGATCGTCCCTTGGGCGCAGGAGACAGTAATTTCCTGCCCTGTTGATATTTGTTCAGTTGCATTTTCACAACCAACAATAGCTACTGTTCCAAGTTCTCTAGCTGCAATAGCTGCATGGCTGGTCCTTCCTCCTTTATTGGTTATGATGGCACCGGCTTTTTTTAAGACAGGATCCCAATCCGGATTGGTCATATCTGTAATTAGGATTTCTCCGGGTTGCAGTAATTCGGCTTGCGCAGGGCTATTTAAAATTCTTGCTTTACCACATGTAATTTTATCGCCAAGAGCTATGCCTTTAGTTAGTATTTCACTTTTTTCTTCTAGAATATATATTTTTTTAATATTCTTTTTTAGTTTAGCATGAACTGTTTCCGGTCTTGCCTGAACAATAAATAATTGATCGGTTTGACCATCTTTCGCCCATTCAATATCCATAGGTTTACCATAATGGTTTTCAATTATTTGGCACCACTGAGCCAGTAATATTACTTCAGATTTTGTTAGGGAAAGTTGATTTATTTTAACCAGTGGTGTTGAATGATTTACAATTTTGTTTTCAATTTTTGTCTCAAAAGAATTTTGACCATAAGTCATCGTGAATTCTTTTTTGCCGCATGAGGTTTTAAGAATTGGGTTAAAACTTGGATCATTCAAAGTAGGTTTGAAAACAATCCATTCATCAGGACTCACCCTTCCCTGCACAATGTTTTCACCTAAACCAAAACACCCATTAATGATAATAACATTTTGAAAACCACTGTCCGGATCAATTGTGAATGCAACTCCAGAAGAAGCCAAATCACTTCGGACCATTTGTTGGACGCCTATTGACAAAGCAATATCTAATTCCTTAAAACCCATATCATGCCTGTACTTAATTGCCCGATCAGTATATAAAGAAGAATAACATCTCAGTACCGCTTCTAATAATTGGGATTCTGTACTAATATTTAGAAAAGATTCCATTCGACCTGCAAAACTTGCTGTAGGCAAATCTTCAGCTGTTGCACTACTCCTTACAGCAACATCCAAATTGGATTTTCCGCATTTATTGCAAAGTTCCTGATATGCCTGTTTTACATCTTTTTGAACGGTTTCCGGAATTTTTCCAGATAATATCAAAGCTCTTGATTTTTCACCAACAAAACTCAAATTGGAATATTCCTGAGTATCAAGTAAATCCAACATTTCAATTAATGGTAACTCTAAGTCATTTTCCTTTATAAATTGTCGGTAAGCATTTGCAGTGATAGCAAATCCATTCGGAATATTGATGCCGTCTGGATTTAAGATATTATACATTTCTCCAAGGGAAGAATTTTTACCTCCTACCTCTGCAATATCTGATAAATGAATTTCACTAAAAAACAAAATGTTACCAGAATTTGACATATGATTGAAAATTTAATCTTGAAATCAACTTAAGTATATCTGCAAAAGCATCCACTACAATGGATGAAAGTAAGATTTTAAGAACTGTTTATTAATGATAATTGTCATTTTTACACATAATATTGTCGCTAATGTAAATTAAGGTGTATTAAGTGATTTAAATTATACCAAGTAATAGCAACAAACCAAATAGAATTAGGAAAAAAGCCACTAAGTATTTTAATAACGGGAATGTTGTTTTGTGAAGAAATTTTTGACCTAACCAAGCTCCCAGAAATGCTGCCAGACAAGGAATGAGAATGTAATAGAAGTTTAAATCAACATTTCTGATGTGTTGAATGTATTGGCTAATTCGACTGATATCCACTAAACAGGCTATCATAATTCCAGTTCCGATATAAGCTTCTTTGCTAATTGAAGTGCGAATCAAAAAAATTGACCGAAGGGCTCCCTGATGGCCAGATAATCCACCAAAAAATCCGCTCATAAGTCCTCCAGGAATGATCCAATAGGAGCTTGTAATTGGCTTAATTGATTTTTGAAATAATTCTAGAATTGAGAAAACAATTAACAAGGATCCAATGCAAATTTTAATTAATGAATTTGTGAAGTCCATATTAAGTAATGCGAAGTGAATCTCCTGATTTTGTATTGTTATTTGTTTCAGGGCAATGGCTCCTATAAAAGCTCCCAGCATTGCAGGGAATCCAAAAAGCCTAACCATTTTCCAATCTATATATTTTGTCATTAGACCTAATTTAAATGCATTGTTCAGAAAATGAACAATCGCGGTCATCCCAATGGCAAGGTGAATTGGAAAAAATAGATTGAAAACCGGTAACAGAAGGGTCCCAAGACCAAATCCTGAAAAAAATGTAAGCAGAGATCCTACAAAGCATACAATACTTATTAGTAAAATTTCAATTCCCATCAGGTTGTAACTGAAAACTTTTATTTTTTAATTAGAACTATTTAAAGTTTCTAAAGTATAGAAATATTGTTAAAAGTACAATTATAATAAAAAGTCCAATCATCATATTTCTTTGGTCTATTTCTTCTCGCGCTTTGAGTTGGAGATTATATGGAGTTTTAGCCTCAGTATCTACTTCTAATGAATAAGTATACTCTTCTTTATTTTTAACAATTTTTAATTGCATGAATTCATGTCCAATAAAAAAGTGATAGGTTTTACTCATGAGGATTTTAAAATCTATTATAATAATGTTATTATTTAAATAGACAACAACATGGCCACTGTCTTCACCATGGTATATTCCCAGGACATATTCTTCCCCGGTAATGTCCATGATATTCCATATTTGTTGGCCCATTCGAAGGCTAAATTTTTGATTAAAGATAGTTCAGAATGAATATTTTATTTGAATCAGTAATTATTAATTTATTATATTATTGAAAGTTAGAATATTTTTACATGAAAATTGAGTTAGATAAAGAGGAATTTAAAGAACAAGATATGATTCAAATTAATTTAGAAGGAAAGACAGCATTAATTTGTGGTGCAAGTAAAGGTATTGGTAGAGCAATTGCCCTGAGAATGGCAGATGCCGGGGCTACAATTGTAGCAGTTTCAAGGAATAAAATTGAGTTGGATCTATTGGTCTCAGAATTGCCAAAAAATAATGGACAGACCCATATGGCCTTAACCGCTGATTTGAGCAATCTTGATGAACTAAAGACAATTATGTCAAATTTAGCTCATGCAATGAGGATACATATCATTGTTAACAATACTGGAGGTCCACCGGCAGGTCCATTATGTAAAGCTCCAATTGAATTTTTGCAGTCAGCTTTTCAACAGCATGTTTTAGCAAATCAAATAATCCTTTCTTTGTTTATTGAAGGGATGAAGTCAGAAGGATATGGAAGGGTTATAAATATTATATCTACTTCGGTTAAGCAGCCATTGGATAATTTGGGTGTATCAAACACTATTAGGGGAGCTGTAGCAAATTGGGCAAAAACATTGGCAAATGAATTGGCCCCTTATCAAATTACTGTAAACAATATTCTTCCAGGGGCAACTATGACTGAAAGGTTAAGCTCCATAATTGAGCGTGAATCCAATACTCTTCATACTTCCACCGAAGAAATTTCAAAAAAAATGATAAGCAACATACCAATGGGGAGATTTGCCCAGCCAGATGAAATTGCAGCCGCTGCAATTTTCTTAGCATCCCCATTGGCTACCTACATTACCGGAATTAATCTTCCAGTAGACGGTGGTAGGACTAAAAGTCTTTAGTGACAATACATTGGTTCTTGAAACTTTCTTTTTATTCTTCTAAGTACCCTATTCAGACTTTATTGAATTAGCCAGAGACTTTCTGATTAAAAATTCTTTGCACTTTTTGTCATTTCCACGATATTGATACATTATGATTTCGATTATTTCTAAACCTTCAGTAATACCAAAGCTTTAAAAAATATTTGGCTAAGATTGCAAAGAAATTATAAGGAATCACGCATTAAATATTCCGACAGTGAGATTGATCAGAGGCTTGTTTTATGATTAATAATTTGGAAGACAAATTATTTAAAATAATGATAACTTATTGCAATTTTTATGAAGTTATCAATTGATATTTTTAAAAAGCAGACTTCTGAATTACAGAATCTGTTTTTTATCTTAGTATTGTATCGTCTACTAAAATTTCTTACTATCAGACATATAAATCGTAAGAGCGCAAGCTACCAATACCACGTTTTTTACAATATATTGACCGGTTAATGTTAGTGCCCAATCGGTTTGCCAGGTTTCCTGTGTCAGAAAAATCAAGGGAAGAAATGTGGTGAACATATGAAAGGAAAATAATGCAAAAGTCCATTTAGTTAATTTCGGAAACAGCCACATTATGCCAATAATACACTCAATGACACCCAAAATGAAAACAAAGGAGTTAATTTCTATAAAGGAGGAAAGGGTAGCCGAATAAAGACTTTTGACCAGTCCTTCAGCAGGTGAAATGCTGATCACTTTGAGAAAACCAAACCAAAAGAAAACTATGGCCAGAGAAAATCTATTAATAAATAAAATCAGATCTTTGGAATCTGATGTACTACTGGTCTGGCTTAGGCTTAAAATTTTCATTGGTCAGGTATTAAATTATAGGCGCTAAGTTAGGTTTCAGCCAAAATGGATTGGTTGATTAATTGACGAAATACACAAAATAATGTTTGAAACTCCTATTTAAATGGATAGGACAATCGCCATTTTGACATTATTATTTATGTAAAATTAACTGCTGAAAGAGATTTATCAATGGATGAATTACAGGTTTTTGATCAAATATTTATAAATTTATAATATGGTGATTTCCCCTATAAATAGCCAAGCTTTATGACCAGCTCCAGGTTGTGGTTCTTGAATTTCGCCATGATTTTTAACCAAGATTTTCAAAAACTTAGTTGCTTTCTTTTCTTTAAATAAGATTTCAGGTTCAATGCATTTTTTATTTGAAGGTATAATTTGCTCCTTATGAAAGTCAATAAAATTTTTACCATCATTGGATTTATACATTAAAATTTCAGTTGGAAAATGTATCCAAGAGCCAAGACTTGAGAAAAATTGAAAGCCAATGGATTGAATTTCTGTAATGCTATCAAATTCAATAATAGCTTCAAAATCTTTGCCTTCCATACCCACCCACTCATCTCCTGAAAATTTGTTTTGTGGGGCTTTAAATCCATTAACAAGGTAACCACTTTCTCCATTAAAATACTTTTCAGATGGTTGCTGGATCAGACTAATTTTTTTCCCGGCTGCAAGATGGTGGTTGTAGCTTAACTTTAAAGGTCTTCCCAATGTTTTGTTTTCATCCTGGTACCAGGCATTGAAATCTATTGACTTGTCTAGTAAAAAGGTATCCTGAGAACTATTATCCTGTATGATACCTTCATCAGGACTCTCTCTTTCCAACAGGACACTTCCTTTATTATTGGGTTTAATAAAATAAAATTCAACCCCATTTGGGTTAGATTTAGTTTTATATTTAAGGTCCATATATGCAAGTGAGAAAGGTAATTTGTTATCTCTGAACCATTTGGCATGCGCCTTGAGTCTCAAAAGGAAATCCTGATAGTTTTTTCCCTCATTAGTACTCCAATTCACCTCAGAAAGAGCGATTGCTCTTGGGTAGGTCATATAAAGCAGGTGATTTTCGTTGGGTATATACTCTGTCCAAAGATTACCCTGCGCTCCAAGGATGTGTTTTTCTTTACCTTCAGTTAAGCCAGTTGGAATTGGATTAAAATTGTAGACTTTCTCAAGTGATGTATAACCACCAATTGCTAACGGCTCTTTTGAATGGGTAGATTGATAATGATCAAAGTAACAATGTGTACCTGGACACATGATTACATCATGATTCTCCTTTGCTGCTTGTATTCCACCTTTCACACCCCTCCAAGACATTACGGTCGCATTTGGCGATAGTCCTCCTTCAAGGATTTCGTCCCAACCGATGAGTTTCTTACCCTTGTTTGTTAAATAAATATCAATCTGCTGAATGAAATAACTTTGTAACTCTTCTTCATTTTTAAGCCCTTGTCTTTGCTTAATTATCTTGCAATTAGAACATTTACTCCAGCTGGATTTTGGAACCTCATCTCCACCGATATGAATGTACTTAGAAGGAAATAGGTCACAAACCTCTTCAAGAATTTCCTTCATAAACCAAAGAGTGGTGTCCTTGGTACAGAATACCGAATTAAAAACACCCCATACTTTTTCAACTTTATATGGTCCACCACTGCAACCAAATATAGGATAGGATGCAAGAGCAGCACTGGCATGACCCGGCATTTCTATCTCAGGTATAACCTCAATAAACCTATCAGCGGCATAAGCAACAATTTCCTTTACTTCCTCTTGAGTGTAGAAGCCACCATATTTCACGCCATCAAATTTATGTGGCTGGTCGCTATAATGACCAATAAGCGTTTCATCCCGATAAGCACCAGTTGCAGTAAGTTCGGGAAACCTTTTAATTTCCAGACGCCACCCTTGATCATCCGTTAGATGCCAGTGAAATGTATTGTATTTATATCTTGACATTAAATCCAAATAGAGTTTGATCGTTTGCAATGAAAAAAAGTGACGAGAAACATCCAAATGCAAACCACGATACTTAAAAGCTGCATCATCTTCAATATTAATGAATGGAACCATTGTTTTAGAGTCAACTAATTGGTTTTCAACTTCGATCAATTGGAGCAATGTTTGCAATGCATAAAATAATCCCTTTTCAGTTGATGCGATAATTAGTATTCCGCTTTTGCTACTGGTCAAGGAATATTGGTCAGGATTATTTTCTTTTAAATTAAGTTGAAGAACTATGGATTTAGACTTACCGAAAACAGGTTTTGGAGATTCTAAAATTTTGACTTTTTTTAAATTCAATGCATTTACATAGAGTTGAGCGATTCTTTTACATTGCTTATTTTGTTTTGGAATACTTATAATTGAAATATCGTCTATCCTCATTTTCCCCCCTGCAACCTTAATTGTTTTCGGTTGAGGTATGATATTGTGAATAAAGGTATTTTGAGAAGTGACCTTTAAACAATTACAAATAAATAATAAAAGCAATATCTTTTTCATATACGTAGTATGCATCATATAATATTGAGGTATAAAGCTAAGAAAACATCAGAACGAAGAAACCATAGTTTTGTTATATTCTGCAATTTAACCAGAACAATAGTTTTATTTTTACCTTTGAACTATCAAAATTGAAATATTATGTTTGTAATTAATATTTATTTAAAGATAGCAATTATCCTATTTTGTTTGCTTGGAGGCGTTGTTTTGGCTTTCACAATTGGCTTTTGGTATGCTTTCCCTATACTGTTAATTGGTGTCTTATTTCTCTTAAGTTATATTTTTCTAGGCACGATACAATCTGCAGCCCAATTCATGCAAACCATGGATTTTGAATCATGTGAGAAAAGACTGGCATTAACCATCAAGCCAGAATGGTTATATGTAACAAACAGAGCCTATTATTATCTTATCAAAGGTTCTGTTGATGTCCAAAGGGAGCGTCATAATGAAGCTGAAGGGTGGTTTAACAAAGCCCTTTCCTTAAAGCTTCCTTCAGATAATGAGAAAGCCATGATTTTAATACAAATGATCAATATTCATATTTCAAAAAGCAGATGGACCCAAGCGAACAATACTTACCGGGAATTAAAGAAGTTAAATTATTCCAAGGAGATGTTCAAAGAACAAGTAAAAATGATTGATCAGGTTATTGGACAACAAGGTAAAATGAAAATGATGGGCCAAATGGATCAGCGAATGATGTTCCGCCCAGGGGGTAAAAGGAGAACCCCCAGAATGAGATAAGTAAATTTTAAAATATAATTAGTTATTTCAGATTCAATTAAATTCAAGTAATTTTTTCAACCTTACTTTTATTGATAACTAAATGGATAGTAAAGTTCATTTCATTTGTAGGTTTATAATTTTGATAAATGTGGAAAATTATTAAAAACGACTTGCTTTCTAACTTTCATGAAGACGTATAAAACAGTTAAAGGTTTACAGAAAGTGCTGGATCAATGTAGAGTGGAGGGAAAGCGAATTGCTTTTGTGCCAACTATGGGGGCGCTTCATGAGGGTCATATCAGTCTGGTTGAACTTGCTTCTCAAAGAGCTGATATTGTTGTGGTTAGTATTTTTGTCAATCCAAGTCAATTTAATAGTTCTGAAGATTTAAAAAAATACCCCAGGATGGTTGAAAAGGATAGTAAATTTTTGCGAAGAGCAAAATGCAATTTTCTTTTCATACCTGAAGTGGATGAAGTTTATCCAAAAAATCTTAATACAACTGTTACGGTAGATCTAAATGGCCGAGATCGAGTGATGGAAGGTCACTTTAGACCTGGCCATTTTGATGGAATGCTTCAGGTAGTGCATCGTCTTTTAGACATTGTGAAACCTGATTACCTATATATGGGGCAGAAAGATTTCCAGCAATTTACTTTGGTGCATCAAATGATTAATGAGTTAAAACCTAAGATAGAGTTAGTAATTGGACCAACTATGCGTGAAAATGATGGACTGGCAATGAGTTCCAGAAATTTGCGATTGAGTGGGGAAATGAGGAAAATTGCGCCTGAAATCAACAAAGCATTGTTATTTGCTAAGGAGCATTATATGAGTTTAGATTTAAATGAGTTAGAGAAGATGTGTATTGACAAACTGACCAAAGTAGGATTAAAACCTGAATATTTTGAAATTGTGGATGGTTTTACGTTAAAAAAGGTCCAAAAACACGTCAATTCTGATTATTTGGTAGCTTGTGTGGCTGCATGGGCTGGAAATGTAAGACTAATTGACAATATGATCTTAAAGGGACACCCCAATTAAACTTTTTTCTCTGAAAATGACTTATTATGGTTGTCAGACAATTTAATTAATTTTGCCTCATGCTTTTGCAATTTTTTAAATCCAAAATCCACCGAGCTACGGTTACCCAAGCCAACCTTCATTACGTTGGAAGTATAACTATTGATGAAACCCTTATGACTGCTGCCAATCTGTATGAAGGAGAAAAGGTTCAAATAGTTAACAACAATAATGGGGAACGTTTTGAAACCTATGTTATAAAGGGTGAAAAAGATTCCGGAATGGTATGTCTAAACGGTGCTGCAGCGCGAAAGGCTGAAATAGGAGACATCATCATTGTAATTTCTTATGCAATCATGACTCCTGAAGAGGCCCAAAATTTTCATCCCATATCCATTTTTGTGGATGATAGGAATCGGGTTAAAGATATATAGCTTTGTCACATTTTTTTAAGAAGTTTTTACAATTTCTGTTTTTTCTGGCCTTGGGCGTTGGAATAATGTATTGGGTTTTTGTCACCCAGGATAAATCTTATCAAGCTTATTGTAGAGAAAATGGCATTGGTCCGGAGAACTGTATACTTTGGAAAAAAATGCTTCATGATTTATTGGAGGTTAAATGGTATTACATTGTTATCATATTCCTTTCCTTTTATTTGAGCAATTATTTCAGAGCACTTAGATGGCTGATTATATTAGAGCCGTTGGGCTACCATCCACATAAAATCAATGCAATTGGATCTGTTTTAGTGTCTTATTTTGCCAATCTTGGAATACCTAGAAGCGGAGAGTTTGTTAGGGCTGCAATAATTAGCAGATATGAGAAAATCCCATTAGATAAAGCTTTTGGCACAGTAGTATTGGACAGGATGGTCGACTTGATTTCTATGGCAATAATTATTTTTATTACCATTTTAACTCAATTATCCACATTTAATGTTTTTTACGATAAATATCTTTCCGAAGTTTCACTTACACAAAAACTAATACTACCTATCTTGTCCATATTATTTTTGGTGGTTTTATACTTGACCAGAAACAAGTGGAGAAATCTATTATTTTTCAGTAATTTGAAAAACCGGATAAGAGGATTTTATGAAGGCCTGGTAGTGATTAAAAAAATCAAACAACCACGTGCATTTTTGTTGTACACCCTCCTTATTTGGATATGGTTTTATGTTATGTTATTTGCTGCCTTAAAATCTTTTGAGCCCACATCACAACTTTCGATGATAGCCGGACTGGTGATTTACGTATTCGGGTCATTAGGAATGTTGATACCAACTCCAGGAGGCATGGGAAGTTATCATTACCTGATTATTTTAGTACTGGCTTATTACAATATAAACCCAGTTGATGCATTTTCCTTCGCGAACATATCCTTCTTCTGTGCACAATTTGCAGACAATGTAATACTGGGCCTTGCAGCACTTTTAGTAATGTACATTTTTAACCGCCGACTTAAAAAGAAAATGGCATCCGATAATGCAAATAATATAATTCAATCTCAAGGGTAGCTTAGCAATTTAGTAGAGGTCACTTGAAATCATTACAATATGTATACCAATCACATTTAATTAGAAAATGGATAACAAAATAACCGATGTGACTGACTTCCTTGAGGAAATTGCTCCCTTAAGTTATCAGGAAAAGTATGATAATGCAGGACTAATTACCGGTGATCCTAATTGGAAAGTTTCCGGTGTATTAACTTGTCTGGACGTTACTGATGAGATTCTGCAAGAGGCTAAGTCAAAGGGATGTAACCTTATTGTAAGCCATCACCCTATAATTTTCAGGGCTCTCAAGAAGTTAAATGTCAATTATTATGTAGACAGAGTAATTATCAAGGCTATAAAAGAGGATATTGCCATTTATGCAATTCATACGAATTTAGATAATGTATTGGTCAACGGAGTAAATGAGACTATTGCTAATAGGTTGGGCTTGATTAATCAAAAAATATTACTGGTTAAGGACCACGCGGAAAAAGGTGTTGGTGCAGGTTTATTGGCGCAGACTGTCCAGCCACTTGTCTGTCAGGATCTGCTCAAATTGGTCAAAGACAAATTACAAGCCAAATCAATTCGGCATACAATGGACCTTGGGAGACCCATCAATAAGGTTGCTTTATGCGGTGGCTCTGGATCTTTTCTTATTAGCGAATCGATCAGACAGGAAGCCGATGTACTGATCAGCGCCGATTTCAAGTATCATGATTTTTTTGAGGCTAATGGACAAATTCTTCTAATCGATATTGGCCATTTCGAAAGTGAACAATTTACAGTAGATTTATTATTTAGCTTGATTTCAAAGAATTTTCCTAATTTTGCAACCCATTGCACAAAAATTAATACAAACCCGATACAATATTATTGATTATGGCAAAAACAATTCCGGTTTCTGAAATACCAATTGGGGTGAAATTAAAGCAATTATTTGAATTACAAATAATTGATTCTGAGGTAGATCAGATCAAAGTTCTAAAGGGAGAGCTGCCAATGGTGGTAAGTGACCTAGAAGACGAAATTTCTGGTCTTGCTGTTAAGGTTGGCAAACTACAAAGTTCCGTCACTGAATTAGAAAAAGAGGCTTCAGCGCATAAGTCTAATATAAAAGCGGCTGAAGATGCAATAAAAAAATATGAAAAACAGCTGGATGGGGTTAAAAATAACCGTGAGTACGATGCTTTGACGAAAGAAATCAACCTTCAAAGGTTGGAAATCCAGCTTTCGGAAAAGAAAATGAAAGAATCCGCAGAGCAAGCTAAAGCTAAGAAGCTAACTCTTGATGCAATAGTTGAGAAGCAAACTACCAGACAAAAAGATCTTGAAGAGAAGAAAACGGAACTAGATAAAATAATTGAAAAGACTGACAAGGAGGAAACTACGCTAATAGCAAAGTCAGATAAATATCGAAAGAAAATTGAAGTTAGACTGCTTCATGCCTATGATACCATCAGAAAGCGTTACAGAAATGGCTTGGCTGTTGTAATGGTGAAAAGGTCAGCTTGTGGCGGTTGTTTCAATCAAATTCCCCCACAAGTTCAATTGGAAATTGGACTCCGTAAAAAAATTATTGCTTGCGAACATTGTGGTCGAGTCTTGGTGGATGACCTTATACAGGAAGTAGAAATTTAATTTGATTTCAAGTTTCCCCGCTATTTTTAAATTTTCCTGAGTACACAAATTTTAATAACTAGGTAGGCTAATTATCCTATTTAAGTTGATATTTGACTAAAACTTCGTCAATATATTTGGCAAGTATTCTATCCTTTGCAGTTATTGAGTCGCCTGCATCATGTGTACATAAGTAAATATCAACTTTATTCCAGGTATTATTCCACGTTGGGTGATGATTCATCTTTTCAGCTTTTATACTTAATTCAATAATAAAACCCATGGCCTCAGCGAAATCTTTAAACTCGAGGTGAATGGACAACTTGTTACTTTCTTCTTTCCACATGATTTATGTACGTTTCATTTCAAAATTAAGTATATTTTTTGGCATTACCTCATTCAATTTTTTGATAGTCTTTACAAAATATATATGAACTATTTTTGTTTCTTGAACAAAATTGACATGATGGTATTTAAGTTTCTCTTCAGGAGATGCTTTTCCAACAAATAAAATCACATTAGGAGCAGGTTTAGGAACTCCTTGAGCTAACAGTTCAAATTGCCATATTTTCTTTTGATCCATCTCATTATTTTATGAAACTTTGGTATTAAAAAATCATCCAAAGCACAAGAGTCCGGGCTCTTGAATGCAGATTCCTGACACAATTGCCTGACGGCTTCATTAGACATCACTTTTAATTGGCGTATGGTAATGTTAAACAGAAGGATTACTCTTTTGAACAATTATTAATTTCTTGGCCTTTGGTATTCATTTCTTGAATAAATAAATTGAGACAGTCCGTTTTTATAGCTGTTCATATGGCAATTCAAATAGTTTTTTAAAATTTCAATTTGAACAATTCCGGATGTTAGAACTTCATTGAAGGAGCATTAAATAACTAATTCTTACATTGAACAACCAGATTATAGTAATAAATTCGATTAAATTGGTTGTCAAATTTCCTTTTTTGGCAAGTGTTAAGTTGTTCAATTAAGGAGTATTATTTAATGGGTTTTTCAAAAGCAATTAATTTTTTTAATCTTTACAGGTAATAGACTAAGATAAGTGTCCATAATTGCATCTTTAGCTAAAGAAACCATGATATATGGTTTGAGCTACTCTTTGGGTAGGGTAATTAATTTTCTGTTGGTAACCTCTTATTTAACTTATAGGGTATTTACTGGGGAAGATGGATATTTTGCTATATATCAGGATTTATATTTTTATATAGGCTTGCTACTCGGAGTTTTGACCCTCAGAATGGAGACTACTTATTTTAGGTATGTCTCTGAAGATAAATATGCTGCCGCGATATATCCTCTTGCAACTCAAGCTGTGTTTTGGATTTCGTTTTTTTTTGCTGCAGGAATAATTGTTGGGGAAAAACACATACTTAATTTTCTAAACTATGAAGGAGATTTTAGTGGACATCTTTACATTGCGCTTGGCATATTAATTTGCGATGTTTTAAGTTCGCTGCCTTTTGCAAAATTGAGGTATGAAAAGAGGCCCAGAAGGTATGCATGGATTAAGTTGTCTGGTTTATTGTTAAACATTGTGTTGGTGATATTTTTTTTTGAATGCCTGCCACTTTTTTACCCATCCTTTATAGATTTAATTTCTACCAGTTCCCAGAAATTATACATGGTACTCCTAGCTAATCTTATAGCTAGTTTATTAAGTTTGTTGCTTCTTCAGAAGGAAATTAGGACTGGACTTCAATCAGTGAATTGGCAATTTTTAAGACCAGTTTTGAAGTATTCCTGGCCTTTGATATTGGTTACCTTGAGTTACACCATTATCCAAAATGGGTATACCAGTTTTTTAAAATACATTCTTCCAGGTGAATCATTAGATAACCTAAAAATGAGCGACTCTTTAGTTGCTGCTACAAGACTGGCTGTCATAATGAATCTTTTTGTTACGGCCTTCAACTATGGGGTAGAACCCTTCTTTTTTCGATATGCAGGAAAAAAGAATTCCGGGGAGGCCTATGCATCGATATCATTATTTTTTATTATTTGTGCAGGAGCCATATACATTTTTACTTGTTTGAATCTGGGACTGTTTGCAAATTTGTTAGGTCCCTCCTACAGGAATGCTCTTAACCTTGTGCCAATATTACTGATGGGTAATATTTTTGCCGGTATGTATACGAATATGTCCGTATGGTATAAATTGTCAGACAGGACAGGAACTGCTGCAATGATAAGTATGCTGGGTATGATTTTAAATTCAATACTTTTTATTATTCTCATTCCTCGGTATGGTATCAACGCATCTGCATGGATTACCTTTACGGTATATGTTTTTATTTCAGCATTGTCCTATCTTCAAGGGCAAAGAAATATGCCCATTCCATATCATTTGGGAAGAATGTTTGCTTATTTGATATTTAGCGTTTTGGCAGTTTATCTCACTAATATCATTTTCAGTTCATTAGGACTTTCAAATATTACCAGAATGATTACTTCTATTGGAATTTTGATGATGTACACCTATTGGGTTTATCATAAGGAGGTTTTGTCCCACCGATTTCAAATTATAGATCATAATTCTATTTTATAGGTTGATTATCAATATTTAATGTGCTAATTCCTGCATTAAATGTTCAATTCATCATTTAAGTAATTTTGATTTTGTCTTTTCCTCAAAATTATTTTCGACTATTTCCTCTTGGCAATGAAGGTCCAACTGAGAAATAAATTATTACTAATTTGAAAAAACATTTATAAAATCATAAAATTTATTACTTTTGAACCCTAATCCTTTATAAATCAACATATTAAAATAAGTTTACCACACTTATGTGTTGATTGACAGTGGGTTAGATGAAAAGACGATTTATAACCAAAACCAACCTGCTCTCATGAACGGCAATTGTACCTTTAAATTAAGGTCAGTAAAGAACACAAAGTTTTTACTGGTTTTCACGTTACTGTTTACCAATTTTTATTATTTATTTGCTCAGTCACCTCAGGAGAAGGTTACAAGCTATTTAAAGAATACTTCAGCCTATTATGGTTTGAAAAGTGGAGACATGAGTGATTTCGAAATTACTTCGCACCATGTAAGCTCCGTTTCTGGTATTCAACATATCTACTTTACTCAGCGATATGCTGGAATAAGTATTTTTACGACGGAGAGCTCTGCACATTTTCAAAATACAGGAAGTTTATTTACGGCTAATAATCTGTTCATTTCAGATTTAAAGGAATCTATCCAGGGAGATGGCACTCCTGATTTAACCCCTGTCCAAGCTATAGAAAAAGTTTCGGCTGAGCTAGGTTACCAGCAACTTGGTAATCTTTTCGTGATGCAATATCTGGGGGGAAAAGAACAAAAATCCATAATTGCAAGAGGTCAAATTTCAATTGAGGACATTCCAGTCAAATTGAAGTACTTTCCTTTCAGAACCAGAAGCACCGTTTCAAATTCAACTGTAAAGGATAACATAGTTCTTGCTTGGGAAATGTACATCTATGAGCCAAACCAATTGAACTATTGGCATATATTGGCAGATGCCACCACCGGGAAAATTTTATTTAAAAATAATTTGGTGGTGAATTGCGGATTCGGTGATGCACATCATTCGGAACATTGCAATATTGAATTACACGAAGAGAAAAGCAATAAATATTCAGTCCCAGCTTTTCCTACCCCTGCTATGGTAGGTGGTTACAGGGTATATGCCATGCCAATTGAATCTCCGGGTCATGGTGGCAGAACCCTGGTACTGAACCCAGACAACGCTTTAGCGTCACCCTTTGGATGGCATGACACGAATGGCGCAGCCGGACCAGAGTTTACAATTACAAGAGGAAATAACACCCATTCCTACGAGGATGGAAACAATCCAGGTTTTAGTCCGGATGGTGGTGGTGGTTTGACTTTTGACTATCCCATAAATACAGTTTATACTATGGGGGTTGATGAATCAGAACCTGCTGCCATCACAAATTTGTTTTATTGGACAAACATTATTCATGATGTAATTTACCAATATGGTTTTACCGAAGCAGCTGGAAATTTTCAGGTAAATAATTATGGAAGAGGGGGAACAGGGAATGACGACGTAATGGCTGAAGCCCAAGATGGCTCTGGTACTTGTAATGCAAATTTTGCCACTCCTATAGAAGGTAACAGACCCAGGATGCAAATGTATGTATGTGGAAATCGTGATGGTGACCTTGACAATGCAGTTATTATTCATGAATATGGTCATGGGATATCCATCAGATTAACAGGTGGTCCTTTTAACTCAAGTTGTTTGAACAATCAAGAACAACCTGGAGAAGGATGGAGTGATTGGTACGGATTAATGTTGACTATGAGAACCGGAGATGCCGGTCCTAATTCAAGAGGAATTGGAACATGGTTGTTTGGACAACCTCCCACCGGTCCTGGTATTAGACAATACCCATACAGTACAAACTTGGCTGTAAATCCTCATACTTATGATAATATCAAGACCGCTGCGGTACCACATGGAGTTGGCTCAGTCTGGTGTGCCATGCTTTGGGAAGTTACCTGGGATTTAATCGCCCAATATGGTTTTGACCCTAATTTTTATACCGGAAACGGTGGTAATAATCGCGCGTTAAAGTTGGTGACAGAAGCATTGAAGTTACAACCATGTTCTCCTGGTTTTGTCGATGCAAGAAATGCAATACTCAAAGCTGACACAGTTCTTTATAATGCCCAGAATGCATGCTTGATTTGGAAAGCTTTTGCAAAAAGAGGATTGGGATACAGTGCACTTCAGGCAAGTTCTGGCAGCAGGTCTGATGGAACTCAGGCTTTTGATATTCCGCCTGCCTGTATGGCTCAAGCACCACAGACTGTGTGTTTTGACTTTACTGGCGGAATGCAGACTTGGATAGTTCCTGCAGGGGTCACATCTGTTACAATAGAGGCAAATGGTGCTGAGGGTGCAACTGCACCGTCAAGTATAAATGTTTGTGGAGGATCTCCAGACAGAGGAGGAAGAGGAGGACTTGCTACAGGAACATTGGCTGTGACACCTGGAGAAACTTTAAATATTTTTGTTGGCCAAAAGGGATTTAATGGTCCTGGAAATGCCTTTAATGGTGGTGGATCCGGATGCAACGACCCCAGTACTTGTAGTGGTGGAGGTGGAGCTTCTGACGTAAGAAAAGGAGGTTCAGGACTTGCAAACAGAGTTATTGTTGCAGGTGGTGGAGGTGGAGCTGAGTTTTCTTGTGGAAATCAAGGAGGAGGAGCAGGAGGCGGACTTGTTGGTTCCAATGGACTCGGTGGTGATTGTTCAGTTGGTGATGCAACTGGGGGTACACAATCTGCAGGTGGAATTGGCGGCATTGGAGCTAATTGTGGTTGGCCAAACGGAGGAGGTCAAAATGGAACCCTCGGTCAAGGTGGTAATTCTAGTTTAGTTGCAGGTAGTTCATTGCATTCGGGAGCTGGGGGCGGAGGATATTATGGAGGAGGAGCAGGTTCTGTTGATGCACATGGTGGAGGAGGGTCTTCTTATATTGGTGGAGTAACCGGTGGTAATACTACTCCGGGGGTAAATTTAGGTAATGGTCGCGTATGTATCACTTTCGGAGCGACCAATGGAACTGGTCCATCAATTACTTGCCCAGCCAATGTTACAGTGGGATGTGCAATTGATATACCTGCTGTAAATATTGGAGCCCCAAGAGTTTCTAATGGAACTTGTCAAGGGACTTTGGTTGTGACACACAGAAAAGATTCAATAACAGATCAAACCTGTCCGAACAGATATAATGTACACAGAATTTATAGAGTGACAGACCCGTGCGGGAATTTTGCAGAGTGCATCCAACTTATTGTGGTGAATGATGTAACTGCTCCATCTGTTGTTTGTCCTGCGCCGGTTAATGTTCAGTGTGCAAGTGCTGTGCCACCTGTAAACACAAGTAGTGTAATCACCGCTGATCATTGTGGAAATGTTGGGCTTGTTGTTACCCATGTAGGGGATGTAATTACCAACCGAACCTGTGTTAACAGATTTACTATAACAAGGACATACAGATCAACTGATGCATGTGGTAATTCTGGAACCTGTACTCAAATCATAACTGTATTTGATAATACAGTTCCTTTAGTCGTGTGCAGAAATATTACCGTCCTTTTGGATGAGACAGGCAATGCAGTAATAACTCCTTCACAGATTACTCAAAGCATATCGGATAATTGTACTCCAACGAGTTCACTTGTTGTAACTGCAAGTAGGACAGCATTTACTTGCGCCAACATTGGACCTAATAATGTGACCTTATCAACCACTGATGAGTGTGGAAATGTTGGCACCTGCTTGGCAGTAGTTACGGTGGCAGATAATTTACCTCCAATGATTATGGGTTGTCCTACGAAATCACCTGTTACCATCAACCTTGGTCCAGGGGAGTGTGAAGCCAGTTGGGATGCACCGCCATTTATGGCTATGGACAACTGTCCTGCAGGCGCATACTTTGGCAACCGAAATACGACTACTGTATGTTTACCACCGGCATCTTACTGGTCTATTACCGGAGGAGCTGCCAGTTGGGGAGTGATGTTTGACTTAGTAAACACCTCAGGAAGTTTATTGAATTTACAATTGTTGGGTGAGCGAGCTTTTGCGAACGTACCCCACAACATATATTATACTAGGAATCCTGGTGGGCATGCGCCGGTAGTGGCTACGCCGAATGCGTGGACGCTGTGTGCGACACGTACACCACAGTTTGGAGCGCAGTTTACCACCAGGATAGACAGTTTTGGATTATTGACTGGATCAAGAACAGATACGCTGAAACGTTGTGCACCGATTCAAACGGAGACTACGGTCTTAGGCTGCTTGACGATGGCACCAGGAGAAACCAGAGGAATCTATATCCATGCACCGGGCACAGGCGGCACAAACGCATCTTTGTTCAGTGGCTGTGCGGCTAGGCCAATGGGAGATGCAAACATCAATACACCTATAAACGGAGCGACGTATACTGGAGGACAGTTTGCAGCGCCATTTATCAACAGCTCATTTGGATTTGGAGGAGCCAACTGGATGGGTGTTATTGGATACAATTTGGCGAATTCAAATCGGGTGCCATTGGTACAGACCTGTGGAGCGCCATATGGACCGGGATGTTTTTTCCCTATAGGTTGTACGAAACTATGTTACCGAGCGACAGATGCATCGGGTAATGTAGCAACATGTGAATTTGAGGTATGTGTGAATAAATACGCAAATCCAACCAGAGCATTGGCATGTAATGATGACATCCAGATCAGTCTGGACGATAGCTGCAAAGCTACAATCTACCCTGATATGGTATTGGAAGGAGGTCCATATTCATGTTATGACGATTATATAGTAGAGGTAAGAGACTGGAAGGGAGGACCACTGATTGACCGTGAGCCTAACAGACGCGGGGTACAAATCAATGGAAATGACATAGGAAGAGAGTTAAAAATAACGATCATAGATCCAGTTACCGGCAACAGCTGTTGGGGCCATGGAAGAGTAGAAGATAAACTCGCTCCGAAGATTTCTTGTCCGCTTACCAATGATGTATCATGTGGAACAAATACTAATCCTGGGGGACCACTTGGATTACCAACTGTCGAAGAAAATTGTGGTGGATATAGTTTGACATACAGGGATTTGACAACTTACGGTAGTTGCGGTGCTGGATTCTCAAGCATCATTCAGCGTACCTGGATTGCAATTGATGGTTCAGGAAACAGATCAGAATGCATTCAAAGTATCCGGATTAGACTCGGAGATTTATTTGAAGTAACAGTTCCATCGAACTATGACAATTTGGATCAGCCTGCGTTGGAATGTGATGAGAAGATAGACAGGAATAAGAATGTAACCCCACACATGGCGGATTTCCCTGAGTGCGTGGATGGCTATATATTAGACTCTGCGTTCTGGTTAGCCAATCCTAATGCACCTGACCAATATCCAAACAGGAGGTTGCCGAGAGTGTTGGGCTGGAATTGTATAGACGATGTGAATGATCCACACTTTGGACATCCAAGTCCTGATCCGGTGTATTATCCACAACACAGACAATGGTCACCGAACAATCCATTGTGCTGGGGTCCTGACCGCCACATCATGTGGGTAGGAACGGGAAGACCTGGAGGAGCGGAGTGTTCAAACCTTACGGTAACATACAAGGACATCGTATTTGACCTGGCGACGCCGGGATGTGATGCAGGTCCGATCGGTTGCTACAAAGTATTGAGACAGTGGACAGTGATGGATTGGTGTACAAGCCAGTTGGGTGGTCATAATCAAATCATCAAGGTGATAGACGATGAAGGTCCACAGGTGTTGTATCCGGATAGTGCACGAGTGAACATGGAGAGCTGGACATGTACGGGAAGATGGGAGGTGCCTGCGCCATGGATATTGGACAATTGTTCAAATGAAGTACACTACACAGTGGAAGTGGACAATGGATCGGTATTAGGAGATGAGACAGCAGGATTTGTGGTATTGGATATGCCTGAGGGAATATACAATGGCTATATAGTAGCGACGGATTGCTGTGGCAACATTACGAAGAAGCGAATAGTATTGAATGTAATAGACCGAGTACCACCGCAGGCAGTATGTAGAACAGCTACAGTAGTGAGTCTGAGTGGAAATCAGAGTCCATTGACGAATTATGCGAGATTGCATGCAGAGGATCTGGATGAAGGAAGTTTTGACAATTGTCAGCCGCATGTTTACTTCAAGGTGATCAGAATGGCAGAATTACTGGGAACGAATAATGGAAGTAATTCAAACAATGTGGTAGCATGTCAGGGACGCAATGGAGATGACAACAGCATATTGGCAGGAAACCAGATCTATTTTGATGATTATACAGATTTCTGCTGTGCGGATGTAGGTACGAAGGTGATGGTCGTGTTGCGAGTGTTTGATGTAGATCCGGGAGCAGGACCTGTGACGCCGATCCGAATGACGAGTACCAGCAGTGTGTTGAACGGAAGGTTCAGCGACTGTATGGTAGAAGTAGAAGTACAAAACAAGGCAGTGCCTACGGTAATCGCACCACCGAACATCGTGGTGAGCTGTTGGTTCTGGTTTGATGTAACGAAGTTGACGAATCCGAATGATGCGACCTTTGGTAAAGTAGTAACGAGCTTAACAGACAGAAGGAAAGTGGTGACCAAGGATTTGGTATGCTACAAATTCTGTGAGCGCAATGATTATACAGGTTACCCTGGATATGTACAGACGAATGCACAACCGAAACCTGCACCGAACCAGGCGTGTGAATACTATTATCAGTATTTTGATACGGCGCATTGGGACAGGAAGTATGAGTTGACCTGGGGCTTTGATGGATATGTATTGAGTCCATGTGGATCGACCCCTACGATTACGGTCAATGACCTGAGAGAATGTGGTCAGGGTGTGATCCAAAGGATCATCTCTACGACGGGACCTAACAACATCAATGTAACGGCGATACAGACAATCTGGGTAGTAGACTGCGATCCATTTTATATAGATGATGTGGCTTGCAACGATCCAAGATATACGGATTTATTGTGGCCAAACGGAGTATGTACGCAGACGCCGGTGACGTTGGATGGCTGTGGAGCAGATATTTCACCAGACAATCCACAATTGGGCAGACCACAGGTGATCAATAATGCAGATGACAACTGTGCGTTGTTGTCGATAGAATATTTTGATGAGCAGTTTAACATAGAGCCAGATGCATGCTTCAAGGTGTTGCGTAGATGGGTAGTGATCGACTGGTGTCAGTACGATCCATTCATCGATCCTGATCATGGAAGATGGGAGGCCTTACAGGTGATCAAAGTAAGGGATCAAAACCGTCCGGTGGTGAGTTGCAGTGTGGGTCCATGTGAGCCTGCGAAAATCGACAGTAAGTTAGGCGTGTGTGTGGGACATATAAGTTTGACGGCGAGTGCTACAGATAATTGCACACCGGTGGACTGGTTGTTCTGGGAGTATAAGATAGATGCATTCAATGATGGCAAGGGAGTACATGGAGGCTATGACTTCCGGGTAGGCACCTTGACCAGCAAACAATATGCAGCAGGAGATACGGTAGAATTCAGCCACAATCCATTTGCAGATGACAGTCACAATCCATTCAACGCGAGTGGTACGTACCCGATAGGAATCCACAAGATCAAGTGGTTTGTAGAGGATGGTTGTGGCAATGTGGGAGTATGTGAGAGTTTGTTTGAGATCAAGGATTGCAAAGCACCGACACCATATTGTTTGACCGGCGTGATTACTGTGCCAATGCCAAGCAGCGGCTGTGTGGATATCTGGGCTAAGGATTTGGATAAGGGAAGTTATGACAACTGTACAAGCCAGGGAGATCTTAAATTTTATTTCGATGAAGATCCGACCAAACCATCACTTACGATTTGTTGTCAGGATTTTGTGGACAAGAAGTTAAACGATGAAATAATCTTTGAAGTAGAACTTTGGGTTGAAGACGAAGAAGGAAATAAAGATTACTGTAAGACCATCATCGTTGTTCAGGACAACCAAAATATCTGCCCTAATGTAGGATCAGCTAAAGGTAAAATCACTGGTAACATTAAAACTGAGACTGGAGTTGAAACCAGACCAGTTGAAGTTAGTTTGTTCCACAATGGATCAATGATGAGGCAGATGATGGGTAGTCCATACAGCTTTAGTGATTTAATAATGGACGAAAACTATACGGTTAAACCAGAACGTGAAGATGAACCATCCAATGGAGTTACAACTCAGGACATCGTAAAAATCCAGAAACACATATTAGGACTTTCAGAGATTACAGATCCATATAAGTTGCTTGCGGCAGATGTGAATGCCAGCAAAACAATCACTGCATCGGATATGGCAGAATTGAGAAAGTTGATCTTGGGAATCAACAGTGAGTTCAAGAATGTGAAGAGCTGGACGTTTGTACCTGCAGGTTATGTATTTGCGGATCCAAAATCACCATGGGATGCACCAAGAAGTGCTGACTTGATGTTGGATCAAAGTAAGGTAATAGATTTCATATCCGTGAAGATGGGAGATGTAACTGGAGATTCCAGAGCAAACGGAGCCCAGAGCAGTCAGAGCAGGACAAGCGGCAGGTTGAGTTTTGAAATCAAAGACCAAGAAGTGATCGCAGGAGAAAGTTACCGGGTGAGCTTCAAGTCATCAGACTTCAGAAATATTTCCGGATATCAGTTTACGTTGAAGTTTGACGAGAACAGTTTGATGTATGAGGGAATAGAGTCTGGTGTATTGAAGACTACAGAAGCCAACTTTGGAACAAAGAGGATATCAGAAGGAATGTTGACGACCAGCTGGAATGCCGATAAGGGAATAAGTTATGGTAAGGAGGAAGAATTGTTTGTAGTTAACTTCAGAGCAACCAGAAATGGAAAGCTGAGCAATCTACTTACAATTAACAGCAACCTGACGAGTGCGCAGGCCTACGATGAGAAGGACAATGTACTGGAGCCTGTAATGTTTGTGAGGACAGATAAGGGTATCGTAGAGAGCGGAGTATTCGAATTGTATCAAAACGAACCGAACCCATTCAGCAAAGAGACTGTGGTGAGCTATCGATTACCGGAATCAGGTGCTGTGAAATTGACAGTATACGACGTGACAGGGAAAGTGCTTCGGGTGTATGAGATGAAAGGTCAGAAAGGATTGAATCATCAGCAGATCAGTAAAGGAGACTTGAATGCCACCGGAGTATTGTATTATCAACTGGATGCTGCAGATCATACGGCTACCAGAAAGATGATATCTGTAGAGTAATATTAATATTCAGAAAAAATTTCTACCTAAAAAGGGTTGCACAAATGCAACCCTTTTTTGTTAATATAACTTTTTAATCAGGTATTAATTGTTTTCTGTTACAATGTTAAATATGTTCTAAAAAAAAATATTTATAAATGTTTCATGTAGTGGATGAACTTCGGTAACATGTACTAATTTTACGCATCCATTGCTCAATCTCAGAGTATTTTACCAAATTCTGAGTTAGGTTCAAAAGACGGAGCAAATCCAATCTTGATTTTAATTTAAGAATTTGCCAAATTAATTTTTGACTTAAGTCAAAAAATTAATTTGTTGTAATAATCTTATATCTGAGATTTTGGTAAGATACCTATTGTATTAAAATAACGAATTTTAATCATATGGCGTATTTGCAACCAACCCCCTGCTTTAATTACTTATTGCCAATAAGTAAAAAGATGGTTTATGCTTTGTTTTTCATTGTACTTGTACAAATGAAAATACAGGCACAAATTAAAAATATCAATACCGGTAATATTTATACCACAATTCAATCTGCAATTGATGATGTTACAACTCTAGATGGACACACCATTACTGTTTTGGCAGGAGTTTATGCAGAAAATATTGTAGTAAGCAAGTCAGTTTCAATCCTTGGACCAAACGCAAACGTCGACCCATGCAGTGGAATACGTGCTGCAGAGGCAATAATTTTTTCTGGCTTGAGCTCAGTTTCCACAGCTGAAATATTTCATGTTGCTGCTTCTAATGTTACCATACAAGGATTTACAATTGATGGAGACAACACTACTTTGATGAGTGGATTTCTTGGAACCAATGGTGCTGATCTAGATGCTGCAGAAGGGGTGACAGTTTATGAGACAGGAGTAAATAATTTGAAAGTCTCAAATAATATCTTTCAAAATTTGTCATATTTTGGAGTTACGTTGTATGATTTTCCAGCTGCTATTCCTTCGAGCGGGCACTTAATTGAAAATAATAAATTCATTAATTTAGGAACCTATGACCTTAACTCTGGCGTAGCCTATTGGGGAGGTGGAGTGTTGTTGTATAATAACCAATATGCTGAAGTTACCCATAATTGCATGGATAATGTTCGCATAGGGGTTCAAACTGGTAATTTTCATCTTACAAATCCAGGTTCAATAAACTTCCAAAATATTTCTAACAATTTTATTGCAGCAAGAAGGCGAGGAATTTTTCATAATTTATTTTATGGCACTGCTTCACCTTTTTCAATCAATAATAATACAATAGTCGGCATTAATCATATTGATGAATTAGTTTGGGATGGACTATTAATTGCTTCTCAATCTGTAAATTCAAATGTAACTGATAATAACATAGACGGAAGTGCAATATTGGGGAAACCCACAGAAGGAATTGAAGTTTGGAATGTTGATATTTTAAGTCCGGTTATTATAAGTGGAGGTGATGTCAGGGGTGTGACTACAGGAGTATTTGTAAATAATTTTGAAGGATACAGTTCCGATGCGCCAAATGGTGCTTATTGTGAAATAAGTAATTTAAGTATCAATAATATTTCTGTCGGGGTGAGAATAACAGATAGCCCTTTAAGTTCTCATGCAGGAGTATCAGCTGTCATTAAAAATGATTGTGAAATCTTTGGTTCTTCAAACTTAGGAACTGGTATAAATGTTTCGGGAACGAATGCCAGCGTTTTTGTAATGGACAACGATGCTTCTATTCATGGATTTCAAATCGGTATAGAGGTAGATGGTTCCTATGCTGATATAAACAATAATCACATTTATAATAATGAAACAGGAATACGTTTTATTAATCTTGGTTATGGAAATGTTGTAGGTAATAATTTTAATGATAATCAAGATAATGCGACAGATCTCCTGATTGATCTAACAGGTGGTATGGTAAATGCTGCCGGCAACAATTGGTTTGCAGGGGACATTCTTGGAGTTAATAACTTAAGCCAGAATGTAATTAATGCTGAATCTAATTATTGGGATCATCCATCAGGGCCATCTTCTGTTGGAGCGGGTAATGGGGTAATGGTATCTTCTAATGTATTGTATTGTCCATGGTTAAATGGACCGCCGCCTTTTGGGGTAGAAACAAATGCAATCGCAAGTTTTACATTTTCCGAAAATGGGGGACCGGCTCAAATAGCAAATATTATTAACAATGGTTTAGTAGATCCTGCAGAAGAAATATTTATTGATATTTGTGATGGAGGTAATTATCAATGGAACTCAATTATTTCCAATGCAACTCATGTACATATAGCACAGGTTTCTTCTAATGGAAATATTGCTGGACTGAGTCAAAGTCCACCACCTACTGAAATTGAACAGTTTGATGGTACAGTAGCTTCATTAAATGCTGCTTATTTTAATGGATCAACTAATTCCTTAAATTTATTAAATCCTCTTAACACAGGGACGGCAACACAAGTGATGAGATTTTATAATGATGTTGATGTGAACGGCGATTTCGACCCTTCAATTGATTGTTATGGAGATCCAATAATTATTAATTATATTATTTCACCGGCCCCAGTATTACAAACAACAATTAATGGATTACAACTCACCGCGAACAATGATGGTTTGGATGAAAATGGTACGTTAGTTATCTGTAATTCTCAAACAAATAATTTATTTTTTACTCAATTTATTGATGTTAATAATACCATTCCATCAAACTTGCTAAAAGTTGAACAGTCATTTGTAAAAAATAATGTTTTATTTGGCCCCGTAAATTCCATATTTGCGTTATCCTCCTTTTCACCAGCGTTCAGTAGAAATGCTTCATTAGTGAACCAACTATTACCTGGAACATTGAGTATGAGTTTCAGGTTGTTTTTTGATGCAAATGATAACAATATTTTCGATTTGGGTGATTGCGCTGGAGATTGGTTGGAATACAATGTTAATGTTATTAACCCACGATTGCAGACGTCTCTAAACGGCGTGATAGTAAATAGTAATAATGACGGGATTGATGATATTGCTAGTTTGACTCTTTGCAATGGTACAACAAACAATCTGACGTTTAATTTCTTTAATGATCTTAACAATTCAGGTGTAACATTAAAGGCTTACCAGGAAATTTTAGGAGCTATAAATGTCTCATATCCATTTTGTTCAAATTGCTCGGCTGCCCTGGCTTCATTTAGTGGTGCGACTGGAACCATTGGCTTAATAAACCCTTTACTTCCTGGTTCACTCACTCTTAGGTTTAAGGTTTTTTATGATGCGAATAATAATAATTTGATAGATACTGATGAGTGTCCAGGAGATTGGGTAGTTTACAGTATCAATTTAGAAAATCCGGATCCGGTTTGTCCACCTATACAAAATGTCTCATGTACGGTAGATCTTTTAAATCCGGACCCTTCTTTGGTAGGCTTTGTCAATAACTGCTCTGGTAATGTCGTGCACTTAAGAGATGTTGTATCAAATCAAACTTGTCGTGACAGGTATACTTTAACGAGACGCTATGGAATTCAAATTTCTGGTATTATAGTGGATAGTTGTTCACAAACTATTTTAGTGAATGATTTAACTGCACCAAGTGTGATTTGCCCAGCCCCCTTGACTGTATTTTGTGCGGCCGATGTTCCACCCGTGGACCCAGGATTAATTATTTCGGCAGATCATTGCGGTAATTCAGGCATTGTAAATTCACATGTAAGTGATGAAATCAGCAATCAAAGTTGTGTAAACAATTTTATTGTTACAAGAACTTATCAAGCAACTGATGTATGTGGAAATACGAAGACTTGCACCCAGACTATTACTGTGAATGATAATGTTGCACCGGTATCAATTTGCAAAAACATATTGATTGTTTATTTGGACAACTCCGGTAACGTGGAAATTTTGAGTTCTCAATTAGATGGGGGAAGTTATGATAATTGTAGCCAAAATGGAATATCAATTGTGGCAAGCGATACCATGTTCAATTGCGACGATATTGGTATTTTAAGCGTTACATTAACCGTATCCGACGTATGTGGAAATCAATCCGTCTGTAATTCTCAAATTACAGTTTTGGATACTACACCTACCAGAATATTTTGTAGCAACCAATCAATAAATCTTTCACCCGGAGAATGTGATGCAATTCTTAATTATGTACCCTTAGTAACCAATTCTTTTTGTAATGCCAATCCATATTTAAATACAATTGATTCAAATACATACATGATAGGTAGACCCATTAAGGTAGGAGTACATCAGGTATGTTATATAGTGATTGATCGTGCAGGCAATACTGCAAGTTGTTGTGCTCAGGTAACTGTAAACGAGTTTCCAAATGCAAGCAGAGAATTGGCATGCAATGGAAACGTTCAAATAAGTCTTGACGATTCTTGCGAAGTGACCATCAACGCAGACATGGTACTTGAAGGTGGCCAATATGGTTGTTATGACAAATATATAATTGAGGTAAGACCTTGGAATGGCGGAGCATTAATTGACCGTAATCCAAATAAACCCGGAGTACAGATTGATTATAGGGATATTGGTAAGGAACTTAAAATTTCCATAATCGACCCTAGAACAGGAAACAGTTGTTGGGGCAAGGCATTTGTTGAAGACAAGTTGGCTCCTAAGATTATTTGCCCTCCAGATGCAGTTATTTTATGCAGCGTAGAGCCAATTCCATTGAATACAGGAACACCGTTAGTCATTGAAAAATGTGGCTCTTTTTCACTTACTTTTAAAGATGATATAATTCATGGGTCTTGCCAGGATGGGTACCAAAGCATCATCCACAGAACTTGGACTGCTATTGATGAATCTGGCAATAAATCAATTTGTGTTCAAAACTTAACCATAAGTTTAGGGGACTTGACACAAGTTAAAGATCCACATAATTACGATGATCATGACAAACCAACCTTGTCTTGCAATGAAAAAAGAGACACATCAAAGAGGATAGTAAATCACATGGTTAATGCACCACTATGTGTTGATGGGTATTTGCTTGATTCAGTTTACTGGAATGCAAATGCTGGTCAACCTGATATTTACCCAAATAGAAGAATTCCACGAATTTTAGGATGGAACTGGATTCAGAATCAATCGGATCCAAATTTTGGACACCCTAGTCCTGATGATGTATTTTATCCTACTCATCACGCGTGGGATGTTCAAAATCCTGTTTGTTGGGGTCCTGACCAACACGTCATGTGGCATGGTACTGGCCGGCCATCAGTTGACGGTTGTGACAATCTTGCGCTTTCCTATCAGGACATATTTTTTGACTTGGCTACTCCAGGCTGTAAAGCCGGTGTTGCTGGTTGTTATAAAATTGTCAGACAATGGACAATTCTTGATTGGTGTACCGGTCAGGTAAAAGAATTAAATCAGATTATTAAAGTTATTGATAAAATTGGTCCTGAAATTATATATCCAGATAGCATCACCGTTAATATGAGCCCATGGGTGTGTTTAGGAGAATGGCAGGTAGCTACACCTTGGATTGCTGATAATTGCAGCAATGAAATTCATTTTTCTGTAGAAGTAGAATTTGGAACCATTATCGGTGATGAGGTGACTGGATATCTGGCAATGAATTTACCACCAGGAATTCAGAATGGATACATTGTGGCGACTGACTGTTGTGGCAATGTCACAAAAAAACAAGTTGTCTTAAATATTTTGGATGAAACTCCACCACAAGCTGTTTGTCAAACCAGAACAGTGGTGAGTATTGTGTCAAGCCATGGATTTGATCCAATCGGTAAGGCTTATGCAGTTTCTTTTGATGATGGATCTTTTGACAACTGTAATCCGCATGTATTTTTTAAAGTAATCAGAATGTCTGAATTATTGGGAACCCGGAATGGTTCGCAGAGTTCCAATCTAATTTCTTGCAGTGGTTTAAATGGAGATGATGATAATAGAGTATTAGGAAATCAAATATATTTCGATGATGAAATCAAATTCTGTTGTGAGGATATCGGAAAGAGAATACAGGTTGTTTTTAGAGTTTTTGATTTAAATCCAGGAACAGGACCTGTTATTCCAGGATTGATGAATCAGGGTGGATTTCTGGACAAACATTTTAGCGACTGTATGGTGGAAGTTGATGTACAGGATAAAGTAATTCCAAGTATTATACCTCCTCCTGATGTAGTCGTAAGTTGTGCGTTTTGGTTCGATGTGAACAACATTTCGAATATAAATGATTCACTTTTTGGACGTGTGGTCAGTAATTATATTGATAGAAGAGAAGTTAAAACAAACGATGTGGTATGCGCTCAATATTGTGAGCCAAATACACTTACGGGTTACAAAGGGTTCATATCAGGAAATCCGCTTCCAAAACCAGTATCCAATCAGGCCTGTGAGTTTTATCAACAATTATTTAATCCTACCCATAAGAATAATAAATACGACTTGACATGGGGTTTTGATGGTTATATATGGGGAGGCTGTGGTGCAACGCCAAGACTGACGGTGCAAGATCTCAGGCACTGTGGTCAAGGAAAGATTTTACGTATATTCAGTATTACCGGTCCTAACAATATTGTAGTCTCAGCAACTCAAACCATTTGGGGAGTCAATTGTGACCCATTTTATGTAGATCTGAAACATTGCAACGATACTTTGTTTTCTGACATTATTTGGCCAAACGGAGTTTGCAACAATAGTTCTGTGAGAATTAATGATTGCAAAGCAGATTTAAGCCCCGATAATCCATTGTTGGGCAGACCACAGGTGGTGAATCATTCCAATGACCATTGTTCATTAATTGCAATTAATTACTCAGATGATGTTTTCACAACTGAAGTAGATGCTTGCTATAAAGTATTAAGAAAGTGGGTGGTTATTGATTGGTGTCAGTATGATCCTCATCTTAATCCTGGCAAAGGTCGTTGGGAACAAACTCAGGTTATAGAAGTAATGGATCAAACAAAGCCTGAAGTAAAATGCTTTGCGGGTCCTTGCGAACCAGCCGATATTAAATCCCAGTCGGGAATATGTTCAGGGCATATCCAACTTACAGCTGAAGCTAGTGATTTGTGCACCAAGGAAGATTGGTTGTCCTGGGAGTATAAAATTGATTTATTTAATGATAACAGAGGTGTATTGGGTAATCATGATTACAGAGTTGGTGCTCTGACCCGAAAACAATTTCTACTTGGTGATACTGTTCAATTTAATTTTAACCCTTCAGCGGATTATCATGGAAATCCATTTGATGCAAGCGGTATTTATCCATTAGGTATTCATAAAATTATTTGGTATGTGGAGGATGGTTGTGGAAATATTGGTGTTTGTGAAAAGTTATTTGAAATCAAAGACTGCAAAGCACCAACACCACAATGCCTGAGTGGAATCATTACTGTTCCAATGCCAACTTCCCAATGTATTGATATTTGGGCGAGGGATTTGGATAAGGGTAGTTACGATAACTGTACCAAACAAGAAAATTTGAAATTGTATTTTAATGGTGATCCAAAAAAGACAAGTATTCGGGTATGTTGTGATGATTTTATAGAAGCTGAAGCAAACGATGAATTGGTAATTGAAGTAGAAGTATGGGTGGAAGATGAAGAGGGAAATAAGGATTTCTGTAAAACACTAATCATTATTCAAGACAATCAGAATATTTGTCCCAACAAAGGTCCAATAAAAGGTACCATCACTGGAAATATCAGAACCTCATCCGGAGTGGAAACAAAACCAGTTGATGTAATGCTTTATCAAAATGGTTCAATGATGCGTCAAATGTCTGGAAGTCCTTACAGTTTTGGCGATTTGAAACTAAATCAATCCTATCAAGTCAGCCCGGATCGTAATGACGATCCTTTGAATGGGGTTACAACAAACGACATTGTAAAAATTCAAAAACATATTTTGGGCTTGGCAGAAATCACAGATCCATACAAGTTGTTGGCTGCTGATGTAAACGCCACTAAAAGCATAACAGCTTCGGACATGGCAGAACTTAGAAAATTGATTTTAGGAATCAATAGTGACTTTAAACATGTAAGGAGTTGGACTTTTGTTCCATCGGAATATAAGTTTCAAGATCCAAAGTCACCATGGGATGCGCCAAGAAGCTCTAATTTGTTATTGGATCGCAATAAGATTGCTGACTTTGTTTCCATAAAAATGGGAGACATTACCGGGGACTCTAAGGCCAATGGAGCTCAGAATATTTTTACCAGATCATCTGGAAAACTAAATTTTGTAGTTAATGATTTGGATTTAGTATCCGGTGAAATTTATAAAATAGGGTTTAAATCATCAGATTTTAAAAATATTGTTGGTTACCAGTTTACTTTAAAATTTGATCAGCTGAGTTTAAGGTATGAAGGTGTTGAGCCAGGAGCATTACAAATCACTGAATCAAATTTTGGATCGACAAGAATATCAGATGGTATCCTTAATACCAGTTGGAATGCTGATGAAGGAGTTACCTTAAGCAAGAATGACGAGTTGTTTATTCTGAAATTTAAGGCTATAAAAAGTGGTAAACTGAGCAATTTGATGGTGATTACCGGAAACCCTACCTTGGCACAAGCGTATGACGACAAGGATAACATTCTTGAAGCTGTATTGACCGCTAATACCGGTAAAGAAAGTGTGGAAAGCGGTGTGTTTGAATTATTACAAAACGAACCAAATCCGTTTAGTAAAGAGACCAGCATAGGCTTTAGATTGCCGGAGACATCAGTAGTTAAATTAACCATTTATGATGCAACGGGTAAGGTCATTAGTGTTCAAGAGATCAAGGGACAAAAAGGACTCAACCAACACAAAGTGAGCATTGGCGAGTTAAATACATCTGGGGTTTTATATTATCAATTGGATACACCTGTTCATACTGCGACGAAAAAAATGGTAATATTAAACTAATTAACATTGATTCATAAAGGCTTATTAAAGCTTATACAATAAGCCTTTATGAATTCACAAATCTTATTATATTTTTGCATAAAATATTGATTTTCAATAAGTTTGAGAGTAAATGTGTGTATAATTCCTATACATTATTGATTTGTTTGATAAGTGGATTACCCTATTAATTGTATTTTCAATTTCTATCTCAAAAAAAAGTTGCAAAATGGAATAATAATTTTGCACAATTCAATCAGCCCATTATCTTTGTAATGATGAAGCAGTTATATATTTATTTTTTTTAATATAAAAAAGATACGTTTTTAACAGATTAGGTATTTACGAAGCATTTTAATAGACCAAAACTCTCTCTCATGAAAATCCATTTTCAAGGACATAGGGCTGTCCAGTTATGTGTAATGGTGGTTTTTTTAGGATTTTTTTCCTTTAAACCATTATTCTCCCAAATCACCTTAACATGCCCCCCTAACCTTTCGGTCAGTTGTACTATGGAGATTCCTCCGACTCTTCCATTTACGGGGACCGCAACCACCACATGTGTTCCTAACACAGTCACGGTTACTCATTTAAGCGATGTAATTTCCAACCAGACGTGTGCTGACAGGTATACCTTAACCAGGACCTACAGGGCAACAGATCAGTGTGGCAATGTAGCTACCTGCCAGAGGATTATTACGGTTAATGACCAAACCCCTCCTATCGTAATTTGCCCACCAAATACGACGGTTCAGTGTTTTACAGATATTCCATTATTTTCAGTTCAGGAGAGTGACAATTGTAATGGTGCTATGGTCATGGTTATTATGACTGATACCACCAATAGAACATGCTATAACCGATTTACATTAACAAGAACCGTCAGAGCTACCGATAGTTGTGGTAACTCTGCTACCTGCAGTCAGGTAATTACTGTTAATGATAACAACGGTCCGACAATTACTTGTCCAGGACCTCTCACTGTTAGTTGTGCTGCTCAAGTACCTCCACCAGATACAAACCTTGTCATCGTTTCCGATGGTTGTACCGGTGGTTCAATAACAAGAGCTTTCGTAAGCGATGTAATCAGCGGACAAACTTGTGCCAACAGATATACACTGACAAGAACCTATAGAGCTACCGATATCTGTGGTAATGTTTCTACTTGTACCCAAATTATCACAGTGAATGATCAAACACCTCCGACTTTAACCTGTCCGGGTCCTTTGACCGTAAGCTGTTCTTCTGATGTACCTCCACCCAATATTTCCCTTGTAACCGGGGTTAGCGACAATTGTGTTGGAACAGTTACAGTTTCTCACATAAGTGATGTAATCAGTGGTCAGACCTGTGCCAACAGATATACACTTACAAGGACTTACAGAGCAACTGATGTATGTGGTAATACCGCACAGTGTACTCAAATTATCACTGTTAATGATCAGACACCTCCAACATTGACATGTCCAGGACCAATTACGGTTAGTTGCGCACCTGAAATTCCTCCTGTAAATACAAACTCTGTAACCGGTGTAAGTGATAATTGTCCGGGAACTGTTACTATAAGCCATATTAGTGATGTAACTTCCGGACAAACTTGTACGAATAGATTTACTGTAACAAGAACTTACAGAGCCACTGATGTATGCGGCAATACTGCTCAGTGTACGCAGATAATTACCGTAAATGATCAAACACCTCCGGTTATTGTTTGTCCTGCAAATACTACAGTAAGCTGTGCTTCTTTAGTTCCAGTTCCAAATGTAAGTGGGCCCACTTTACTTGCGAATTATCCTTTAATATCTAATCTAACAGATGCCACCGGAACTTTTGGACCTGCAGTCTTGTCTGGAAACCCAACACCACCTGTTCCACCAACATTTGGAACTCCATTATGCCAAAACGGGATATATATTAGTAACCCAAATGGACAGAATGTTACATTTCCAAATATCGGATCATTAAATACCAATAATTTCATTCTGAATATTGATTTTCAATTAAATGGATATGGAGCCGCGCCAGGAAATCCAGTAATCATGGGGGGTAATAGTTTTCGCTGGATTGGGATCTATGTTTCACCTTCAGGAGCATTAGGTTTTAAGCACAACAATAGTAATCTTGTGTTTTCCTCCACAACGGTTTTACTGAACAAGTGGTACTCTGCTAAATTAGCTTATGATGCTGGTAGTGTAACCCTAATATTAGATGGTGTTTCCGTTTTAACTTCAGTTGTAGGGCCACTTAATACTGGTGGAAATCTAAATTTTACTACAAATGACTTTTCTAATGGAAGAGCTCATAACGGTTGCATTCGTAATTTTTCAATATACAACGGAGCCCTGGTTAATGCATTTGATAATTGTAATGGAATTCCAACCATAACTCATCTTGGTGATGCTATAAGTAATCAGACTTGTGCCAACCGCTATACAATTACCAGAACATACAGAGCAACAGACGATTGTGGAAATTCTGCAACATGCACCCAAACAATAACTGTCAATGACGTAACCCCACCAACCATCACTTGTCCGCCAAATGTTACTACTGCTTGTGCAGGGGGAGCACCACCAGCAAATTTTGCAGGCGGATCGGCATCTGACAATTGTGGAGGAACTCCAACGGTAACTCATGTGGGAGACGTTTACAGTTCTGCACCATGTCAAATTAGTAGAACATATCTGGCCACAGATGCCTGTGGAAATACAGCAACCTGTGTACAAATTATAACCCTTAGTGATGCTGTCCCACCTATAATTACATGCCCAACAACAGTTACTGTTAGTTGTGCAAATCAGGTTCCTCCGCCACTTCCTTTTGGTGGTACGGTTTCGGATAACTGCGGTGGAACACCAACCGTTGTTCATGTCGGCGACGTAATAAGTGGCCAAACTTGTACTAACCGATATACCATTACCAGAACTTACAGAGCCACGGATGCTTGTGGAAATACAGCAACTTGTGCTGCTATCATTATTGTAAATGATCAAACCGGACCTACGTTAACTTGTCCAACAAATGTTACAGTACAATGTGATACAGATATTCCTCTTCCAGGTGCATCAGCCAGCGACAATTGCAATGGTTTGATTACCGTTACTCTCATCTCTGAGGTAAGATCCAATGTGACTTGTACTCATAGATTTACACTTACCAGGACATACAGAGCAACAGATGAATGCGGTAATTCAAGTCAGTGTACTCAAACAATTACTGTATTTGATAATACACCACCTGTTATAAATTGTCCAATAAATTTAACTGTACAATGCGCCTCGAATGTTCCTTTGCCGGGTGCAACAGCCAGCGACAATTGTTCGGGTTTGATAACTGTTACCCTTATTTCTGAGACTATTTCAAATCAGACTTGTGCAAACAGATTTACAGTTACAAGAGTCTATAGAGCAACTGATGTGTGTGGAAATTCATCTCAATGCACTCAGATAATTACCGTTTTCGACAACACTCCACCGACGTTAACTTGCCCAGCGAATACTACCGTGCAGTGTGCTGCAGATGTACCACCGGTGAATGTTAACACAGTAACTGGTGTTTCTGACAATTGCACTGGAACAGTAACTGTTACCTGGGTAAATGATGTAATTTCCAACCAAACTTGTGCCAACAGATATACCATAACAAGAACTTACAGAGCGACAGACGTTTGTGGAAATTCAGCCACCTGTGCTCAGATAATTACCGTTTTTGACAATACACCTCCAACTCTAACTTGTCCAGGCCCACTAACAGTAAGTTGTTCCAGGGATGTACCGGCACCTAACCCGGCTACAGTAACGCCAACATCAGACAATTGTGGTGGAACTGTTACAGTTACTTGGGTAAGTGATGTGATTTCAAACCAAACATGTGTCAACAGATATACCTTAACAAGAACATACAGAGCAACAGATGTTTGTGGAAATTCAGCCACCTGTACTCAAATAATCACAGTAAATGACGTAACTGCGCCAACTATTACTTGTCCTCCGCCAGTTACCGTTACCTGTGCTTCTCAAGTTCCCCCAGCAAACTTTGCAGGAGGAAGTTCAAGCGATAATTGTGGTGGAACACCAACTGTTACTTTTGTAAGTGACGTAGAAAGCAATGTGATTTGTGTCAACAGAAAAACCATAACAAGGACTTACAGAGCAACGGACGAGTGTGGTAACTCCGCCACTTGTACTCAGATTATCACCGTAAGTGACTTGGTCCCGCCAACTATTACTTGTCCGGGAAATACAACTGTTACTTGTGCGGTGTTTGTTCCACCGGCTCTTCCTTTCACTGGAAGTGCATCTGATAATTGTGGAGGAACACCTACTATTACTCATGTTGGGGATGTAATCACAAATCAAACTTGCAGAGATAGATATACTTTAACAAGGACTTATAGAGCTACGGACGCATGTGGTAACTCAGCGACTTGTGCTCAGATTATTACTGTTTTTGATAATGTTGCCCCTTCTGTTATTTGTCCTGCCCCTGTTACCGTTCAGTGTGCCAGTGCAGTGCCGCCAGTAGACGTAAATACAGTAATAACCGCAGACTTGTGTGGAAATGCCGGTCTGGTAGTTACCCACGTGGGAGATGTGATCAGTGGTCAGACTTGTGCCAACAGATTTACTGTTACCAGAACGTATAGGTCAACAGATGTATGTGGCAACTCGGCTACTTGCTCTCAGATTATAACCGTATTCGACAATACAGCACCGGTTGTAGTGTGCAGGAATGTTACCATCTTCCTGGATGCAAACGGCAATGCGACCGTCACTCCACAGCAATTATTATCCAGTGTTTCTGACAATTGTACAGCTACTCCAGCGATCGTATTAACTGCTGTTCCATCCACCTTTACTTGTGCCAACATAGGTCCAAACAATGTTAATTTGAGGGCTACAGATGAGTGCGGAAACGTAGGCACCTGCTTAGCTGTAGTTACGGTTGTGGATAATTTGCCACCGGTAATTATGGGTTGTCCTACGAAATCACCTGTCACCATAAACCTTGGCCCAGGGGAGTGTGAAGCCAGTTGGGATGCACCGCCATTCATGGCTATGGACAATTGTCCTGCAGGCGCATACTTTGGTAACCGAAATACGACTACTGTATGTTTACCACCTGCTTCTTACTGGTCTATTACCGGAGGAGCTGCGAGCTGGGGTGTGATGTTTGACTTGGTCAATACTTCAGGAAGCTTATTAAATTTACAGTTGTTGGGAGAACGAGCATTTGCGAACGTACCCCACAACATTTATTATACAACAAATCCTGGTGGCCACGCGCCGGTAGTGGCTACGCCGAATGCTTGGACATTGTGTGCTACTCGGACACCGACATCAGGAGCACAATTCACCACGGTGATCGACAGCTTTAGATTGTTGACGGGCACCAGAACGGATACTATTAAACGTTGTGCGCCGATCCAAACTGAGACTACGGTCTTAGGCTGTTTGACGATGGCACCTGGGGAGACCAGAGGAATCTATATCCATGCACCGGGCACAGGCGGCACAAACGCATCTTTGTTCAGTGGCTGTGCGGCAAGGCCAATGGGAGATGCAAACATCAATACACCTATAAACGGAGCGACGTATACTGGAGGACAGTTTGCAGCGCCATTTATCAACAGCTCATTTGGATTTGGAGGAGCCAACTGGATGGGTGTGATAGGATACAATCTGGCGAATTCGAATCGAGTGCCATTGGTACAAACTTGTGGAGCGCCATATGGACCAGGATGTTTCTTTCCGATAGGATGTACAAAGCTGTGTTATCGTGCGACAGATGCATCGGGCAATGTAGGCACATGTGAATTTGAGGTTTGTGTGAATAAATACGCAAATCCAACCAGAGCATTGGCATGTAATGATGACATCCAGATCAGTCTGGACGATAGCTGCAGAGCTACCATTTACCCTGATATGGTGTTGGAAGGAGGTCCATACTCTTGCTATGATGACTACATAGTAGAAGTAAGAGATTGGAAAGGAGGTCCACTGATTGACCGTGAGCCTAACAGACGAGGGGTACAAATCAATGGAAATGACATAGGAAGAGAGTTAAAGATAACGATCATAGATCCGGTTACTGGCAACAGCTGTTGGGGCCATGGAAGAGTAGAAGATAAAATCGCACCGAGGATGACTTGCCCTCCAGATGTAAGCTTGTCTTGCGCATCAAGTACAGCACCAAGTGTAGCAGGTCAGCCAAGTGTTTACGAGAATTGTGGAGGAGCGAATATAGGTTATCATGACAGTGAAGTTCAGGGGGGATGTCCGGAAGGATATGCAAGAAGAATTACCAGAACCTGGACAGCTACAGATGCCTCCGGTAATAAATCAGTTTGTGTTCAAACGATTACTGTAAAAATTGGCGATTTGTTTGAGGTAACAGTGCCTGCGAACTATGACAATTTGGATCAGCCTGCGTTGGAATGTGATGAGAAGATAGACAGGAATAAGAATGTAACCCCACACATGGCGGATTTCCCTGAGTGCGTGGACGGTTATATATTAGACTCTGCGTTCTGGTTAGCCAATCCTAATGCACCTGACCAATATCCAAACAGGAGGTTACCGAGAGTGTTGGGCTGGAATTGTATAGATGATGTGAATGATCCGCACTTTGGACATCCAAGTCCTGATCCGGTGTATTATCCACAACACAGACAATGGTCACCGAACAATCCATTGTGCTGGGGCCCTGACCGCCACATCATGTGGGTAGGAACAGGAAGACCTGGAGGAGCGGAGTGTTCAAACCTTACGGTAACATACAAGGACATTGTATTTGACCTGGCTACGCCGGGATGTGATGCAGGTCCGATAGGATGCTACAAGGTATTGAGACAGTGGACAGTGATGGATTGGTGTACCAGCCAGTTGGGTGGTCATAACCAAATCATCAAGGTGATAGACGATGAAGGACCGCAGGTATTGTATCCGGACAGTGCGCGTGTGAATATGGAGAGCTGGACGTGTACAGGACGCTGGGAAGTTCCTGCGCCATGGATACTGGACAATTGTTCAAATGAGGTACACTATACGGTAGAAGTAGACAATGGAACAGTGTTGGGAGATGAGACAGCAGGATTTGTGGTATTGGATATGCCTGAGGGAATATACAATGGCTATATAGTAGCGACGGATTGCTGTGGCAACATTACGAAGAAGCGAATAGTATTGAATGTGATAGACCGAGTACCACCGCAGGCAGTATGTAGAACAGCTACAGTAGTGAGCCTGAATGGAAATCAGAGTCCATTGACGAATTATGCGAGATTGCATGCAGAGGATCTGGATGAAGGAAGTTTTGACAATTGTCAGCCACATGTTTACTTCAAGGTGATCAGAATGGCAGAATTACTGGGAACGAATAATGGAAGTAATTCAAACAATGTGGTAGCATGTCAGGGACGCAATGGAGATGACAACAGCATATTGGCAGGAAACCAGATCTATTTTGATGATTATACAGATTTCTGCTGTGCGGATGTAGGTACGAAGGTGATGGTCGTGTTGCGAGTGTTTGATGTAGATCCGGGAGCAGGACCGGTGACACCGATCAGGATGACAAGTACGAGCAGTGTGTTGAACGGAAGATTCAGCGACTGTATGGTAGAAGTAGAAGTACAAAACAAAGCAGTGCCTACGGTAATCGCACCACCGAACATCGTGGTGAGCTGTTGGTTCTGGTTTGATGTAACGAAGTTGACGAATCCGAATGATGCGACCTTTGGTAAAGTAGTAACGAGCTTAACAGACAGAAGGAAAGTGGTGACCAAGGATTTGGTATGCTACAAATTCTGTGAGCGCAATGATTATACAGGTTACCCTGGATATGTACAGACGAATGCACAACCGAAACCTGCACCGAACCAGGCGTGTGAATACTATTATCAGTATTTTGATACGGCGCATTGGGACAGGAAGTATGAGTTGACCTGGGGTTTTGACGGATATGTATTGAGTCCATGTGGATCGACCCCTACGATTACGGTCAATGACCTGAGAGAATGTGGTCAGGGTGTGATCCAAAGGATCATCTCTACGACGGGACCTAACAACATCAATGTAACGGCGATACAGACGATCTGGGTAGTAGACTGCGATCCATTTTATATAGATGATGTGGCTTGCAACGATCCAAGATATACGGACTTGTTGTGGCCAAACGGAGTGTGTACACAGACGCCGGTAACCTTGGATGGTTGTGGCGCAGATATCTCACCGGACAATCCACAATTGGGACGTCCACAGGTGATCAATAATGCAGATGACAACTGCGCATTGTTGTCAATAGAATATTTTGACGAGCAGTTTAACATAGAGCCGGATGCGTGCTTCAAGGTGTTGAGGAGATGGGTGGTGATCGACTGGTGTCAGTATGACCCATTCATCGATCCTGATCATGGAAGATGGGAGGCTTTACAGGTGATCAAAGTGAGAGATCAAAACCGTCCGGTGGTAAGTTGCAGTGTAGGACCATGTGAGCCTGCGAAGATCGACAGCAAGTTGGGCGTATGTGTAGGTCATATCAGTTTGACAGCAAGTGCTACAGATAATTGCACGCCAGCAGACTGGTTGTTCTGGGAATATAAGATCGATGCGTTCAATGATGGCAAGGGCGTACATGGAGGCTATGACTTCCGTGTAGGAACCTTGACGAGCAAACAATATGCAGCAGGAGATACAGTGGAGTATAGTCACAATCCATTTGCGGATGACAGTCATAATCCATTCAATGCGAGTGGTACGTATCCGATAGGAATCCATAAGATAAAATGGTTTGTGGAGGATGGATGTGGTAATGTTGGTGTATGTGAGAGTTTGTTTGAGATCAAGGATTGTAAGGCACCGACACCATATTGTTTGACCGGAGTGATTACCGTGCCGATGCCGAGCAGCGGATGTGTGGACATTTGGGCCAAAGATCTGGATAAGGGAAGTTATGACAACTGTACAAGCCAGGAAAATCTGAAGTTGTATTTTGATAATGATCCTACCAAAACATCAATAACTGTTTGTTGTGATGACTTTGTAAATGCAGGTCAAAATGATGAATTAATTATAGATGTAGAGCTTTGGGTTGAAGATGAAGAAGGCAACAAAGATTATTGCAAAACTATAATTGTAGTTCAGGATAATCAGGACATTTGTCCAGATAAAGGTTCAGCAAAAGGAAAGATTTCCGGTAACATTAAGACGGAGACCGGTGTAGAGACAAAACCTGTTGAGGTGAGCTTGTTCCACAATGGATCTATGATGAGACAGATGATGGGAAGTCCATATAGCTTCGGAGATTTGGCCATGAATACCACATACAGTGTTAAACCAGAGCGTAACGATGAACATGCAAATGGAGTAACGACACAGGATATCGTAAAGATCCAGAAACACATTCTCGGTCTGGCAGAGATTACAGATCCATATAAATTGCTAGCAGCAGATGTAAATGCAAGTAAAACGATCACTGCATCGGATATGGCAGAATTGAGGAAATTGATATTGGGAATCAACAGTGAGTTCAAGAATGTGAAGAGCTGGACGTTTGTACCTGCAGACTATGCATTCGCGGATCCAAAATCACCATGGGATGCACCAAGAAGTGCTGATCTGATGTTGGATAAGAGTAAGGTGATAGACTTTATCTCAGTAAAAATGGGAGATGTAACAGGAGATTCCAGAGCAAACGGAGCCCAGAGCAGTCAGAGCAGGACAAGCGGCAAGTTGAGTTTTGAAATCAAAGACCAGGAAGTGATCGCAGGAGAAAGTTACCGGGTGAGCTTCAAGTCATCAGACTTCAGAAATATTTCCGGATATCAGTTTACGTTGAAGTTTGACGAGAATAGTTTGATGTATGAGGGAATAGAGTCTGGTGTATTGAAGACTACAGAAGCCAACTTTGGAACAAAGAGGATATCTGAGGGAATGTTGACGACCAGCTGGAATGCCGATAAGGGAATAAGTTATGGTAAGGAGGAAGAATTGTTTGTAGTTAACTTCAGAGCGACCAGAAATGGAAAGCTGAGCAGTCTACTTACAATTAACAGCAACCTGACGAGTGCTCAGGCCTACGATGAGAAGGACAATGTACTGGAGCCTGTAATGTTTGTAAGGACAGATAAGGGTATCGTAGAGAGCGGAGTATTCGAATTGTATCAAAACGAACCGAACCCATTCAGCAAAGAGACTGTGGTGAGCTATCGATTACCGGAATCAGGTGCTGTGAAATTGACAGTATACGATGTAACAGGGAAAGTACTTCGGGTGTATGAGATGAAAGGTCAGAAAGGATTGAATCATCAGCAGATCAGTAAAGGAGACCTGAATGCCACCGGAGTATTGTATTATCAACTGGATGCCGCAGATCATACGGCTACCAGAAAGATGATTTCAGTAGAGTAATATTGACGAAATATTTTTAAATAAAAGGCCTGCAGCAATGCAGGCCTTTTTTTATTTACTTTTAATTGTTGAGCTTTCAGTTAACTTTTTAAATAAAAAAGTTAATGAATAATTTATTCCCACCTTAGTTAGATACCCGATGTTTATTTCGAGATCGGCAACTTGAAATTGAGATTTAGTGCCAACAAACCTGAACGTTCGGTATAGCGTTTGCTTTTGAATTTTTTCAGACATAGCGGTTAATTTAACTATGAGGCAGTAGCGAAAAACGCATAATTAATCCGAAATAAACTTTGCTATTCTTAAAATATAAGACAATACTAAAATTCGTTTTCCGTATGACCTTTTTTGAAATAAATATTGTCAATGAAGGAATTTAAAATATCAGATAACTAAAGATTACCACATTTAACTATTCAAGAGTGGTAGCAAAGTATGCTATTTAAATGTGTGAAAATTTTATTTTTTAGACATGTCTACAACTCCGGATTAATTACATGTAGCCAGTAAAAAAAAATTTATTTTAATTTTAGCTGTTCCTTTTTTGCCTCAACATATTCTGGATTTAATTTTATAGCTTCATCTAAATCCAATTTTGCTTTAGTCTTTTCATTCATCGCCAAAAAACATTTGGCTCTTTGATAATAAGTTGTTGGTTCACTCGGGTTGAGATTTATAGAATGTGTTAAGTATGTTATTGCCTTATCGATAGAGTCTAGACTCTGGTAGTATAAGCCCAAATTGTAATAGCTAAGTTCAAAGTCGGGAAAGGATTTAATATTAGATAGATATTGTTGAATAGCTTCTCCTTTTCTATTGAGTGTTTGTAGAGTAAAAGCTTTATTGTGCAAGGTTTCAACATCATTACTGTCTAGGCGAATTGCATTGTCATAATATCGAATGGATAATGGATTTTTAAGAATGGACATTACGTCTCCTAGTTGAATCCAAGCTTCGCGCAACTCTGGATCAATATCTGTTGCTTTTTGATAACTGTTTATAGCTCTGCCAGTGTCTCCTGATTCATAAAATATATGTCCTGCGAGATAGTATCCGTATGCATTTTGTGGATCCATTAAAAATATCTTGTCTAGAGTAGCCAAACCATTCATATACTGCTTTAGAATAAGTTGAAGTCTGGTTTTTTTTAATAGCGTTTCCAAATTTTCCGGAAAAAGTAGGATGGCAGTGTCCATAACCGACAATGCATTCTTTGAATCCAAGGCAAGAATGTAAGCATCAGAAAGGAAGTAATAGTATTCAGGATTCTTTGGATTTAATTCGATTGCTTTTTTTGCGTCAAGAATTGCTGAGTCAGCATGTTGTGATTCCAGGTACAAGTTGGCCCTCTTAATAAAAAGGCTATCAGAATTTGGATTCTGATTTATTTGTTGACTGATCCATTGAATCGAGACTTGATCATTGTTATCACCAAGTGGCTGACTTTCCTTATTTTTTTCTCTACAGCCAACTATTTCTATTATAGACGCAATGGTTAAGGTGCTTATCAGAATCTGAAATGTTATTTTTCGCATTTTTTCGAACGGTAGTTTATAGTTTTATAGGAATAATTTTTTTCTTCAACCTACTTTTTTCAGCTGCAAATCCCATGATGTGGCTTTCAATAGAATCCTCAATAGTGGAAGTTAAAAGTGATTCATTTTGTGCTGAAACAGCTGCTACCCAATCATTCATTAATCTGTAATCACCGCCACCATGTCCATGATGTTTATAAACTCCATCTTCTATCAGGGAGTTATCCCAGTCTATAGCCTTTCCAGTCCTGAAATTGGTATAGGTAAATTTGGACATATCACCCACAATGTCACCCATGCTTCCCATAACCCTGGTTCTACGTCCTCCATAGGACGTGAAAGCTTCCATGCTAAAATTTGCTGTAATATCATTGTCGAATAAAATTGAGCAAATTATATGATCAGGTTGGTCATTCTCCATTCTGTAGACACACCTTCCATAATTTGTCGTTTTTAAATATTCCAAAATGGCATTTCCCTGTTCTTCTTTTTTTATGGGTAGGTCAAATACATATGTCCATGATCTTTTATCATAATAGATTTTCTTAGCCGAATATGGGCAAGAAGATTCCACTTTACATCCATCCATGCATCTATTGGTACTACCTTCCGGAGCATTTGTTTTAGTGAACCATTTTAAGTTTCCAAAGGCTGCTATATGTTTTGATTTTTTGCCTATAAGCCATCTCATGATGTCTAAATCATGACAGGACTTTGCCAGAATAATGGGAGTGGTTTCTTTTGAATTATGCCAGTTACCTCTTACAAATGAGTGCGACATATGGATGTGTTCTATCGGTTCAAAATGCTGAATACTGATCAGTTCTCCGATAGCACCACTGTGAATAAGTTCTTTAAGTTTTATAAAGTAAGGCGCATATCTCAATACATGACATATAGCAACGATCCTTTTGGTCATTTTTACCTTATTAAGAATTGCACGACATTCTTTTTCTGACTGAGCCATGGGTTTTTCTAACAAAACATCATAACCCATTTCAAGAGCCTTCATACATGGTTCAAAGTGCAAATGGTCAGGTGTGGTAATGATAATAGCATCAGCAAATTTTGGTTTTTGGAAGACATGTTCCCAGGTAACAAATCTATTTTCTTCTTTAATTTTGTGCTTGGTCGCATATCGCTCATTTCTAATAGGAATTGGTTCTGCTACCCCAATAATTTGAATCTGATCTGGAAAATCAATGGCATAATTTCCATATGTATTCCCTCTTGCTCCGGCACCTAAGGTGATGGCAGTAATTTTTCTTTCGACTGGTTTGACCGGATACTTGTCAATAGCATCAAACCATGCGTCAACAGTATTTTTCAAATCATTAAAAGGAAATGTAATTGAACCTGCGCTGAGTCCAAAAAGCTTTAATAATACTCTCCTACTGTATTGATTTGACATACTTCTTTAGTTTTAGTAAAAGTAAAAATTATAAATACAAGAATGCATATTAAATTTTATTTTTTTGGGCTCAATCCTGATTCAACATTTTACAAAAATACATTAAAAGAAAAGCGGCATTTGGATTTATCCAAATGCCGCTTTTCTCAAGTTTACTTTTTATGATACTTTTTATGGCTTTTTAATTTTATTTGCAAAGTCGCCACCTTTAAATAAGCTGATTTTGTCGAGGTTAATGTGTTTTTTCATTGCCTGATTCAATTCCTCCACCGTTAAAGTAGAAAGTTTTTTATCTAACTCTTCATCAAATGTAAAATTGCGATTTAAAAAGTTATATCTGTTCAAGGAGTTTGCCAAACTGTTGTCCTGAGATCTATTGACCTTTCTTGATTGCAGTATTCCGGATTTAGCATCTTCAAGTTCTTTGGCAGTAAAACCTTCATTAAGCATCTTGCCAATTTCCTCTTTAAATGCTTTTTCTAATTTATCCCTGTTTTCAGGAGCATAAATCGCATAAACCGTAAAATTACCAGATTTGTCTAATGCATCCGCAGAAAACATGGAACCAACACCATAGGAAATACCTTCCTTCTGGCGTATCCTTGTTGCCAATCGACTATTCAGAAAGCCGCCTCCCAGGATGTAATTACCCATGACCATTGCCGCGTATTCCGGGTCACTATCTTTAATTTGAAGATTGCATCCGGCTAAGAAGATTGCATTTGCTTTATCTGGAGTCTCAATATTAAGTTCCGTTTTGGGAACTTCTATGTATTTGTCTTCGATTCTGGCAAATGGTTTTTTACTGTTCCATTTACCAAAATCTTTATTAACCTGAGTTTTGATGGTTGACTCATCAAAATCTCCTACCACAGCCATTGTTGAGTTATTCGCACCGTAAAAATCGGTATGAAATTTTTTCAACTCCTCCAGTTTAAGAGCCTTGATGGCTTCAATTTCTTCTTCCGGTGTCATCACATATCGTATGTCTCCTTTAGGATATGGATTAAGATGTCTGCTTAGTGCATTACTGGCCAAAGCTTGTGGATCTGATTTTTGTTCCTCCGTTCCAGCCAATTGTTCGTTTCTCAGTTCTTCAAATTCCTTCTCACTAAAAGCCGGATTTTTTAGCATATCAGCAACGATTTTCATAACAGATGGCAAGTTATCCTTGGTGGTTTGAACAGAGACATTTACTATTCCCCCTGACCCAAAAACATTAACTCTGGCTTTCAATCTGTCAAATTCATCTTTTAGCTGTTGACGATTCAAGGATTTAGTTCCACGGTCAAGCATGGATGCTGTGAATTGGCTGACTAAAGCCATATTTTTTAAACTCTTTTCATCACCCATTCGCAGAGTCAATGTAGCATTTACCATATTGCCTTTTGTAGTTTTCGGAAGGAATGCCCATTTAATTGATTTGCTTTCCTGACCCCGGTGGGTTCTACTTTCAATATTCATTGGGGAAGGATCAAACTCTTCACCTTGAGCTTTAGGAGGGTCTCCTTTATACCCATTCAGCAGAGCAGCAATGTCCGGAGCCTGAGGAATTTCTGCACGATTTGGTTTATCTTCAGGAATAAAGAGACCTACAGTACGGTTAGATGGTTTTAAATAGGTTGCAGCCACCCTTTGAACATCCTCAACTGTAACTTTTCTAATGTTATCTCTGTAAAGGAATGCGAGACGCCAATCTCCCATACCAATATATTCACTGATTGAGGTTCCTAATCTTTCAGTATTTAGAGACAAGAATTCCAAATCTTTCAATTGTTTGTTTTTAGCCCTTTCGACCTCTTCTTTCGAAATTGGGTTACTTCCTAGTTGATCCAAGGTATTCAAAAGAATATTTTTTGCTTCTTCTAAATTGCTTTCTTTTCTCACCTGTGAATTAAAGTATACAAATCCAGGTTCGTTCAAAGTAGCGCACCACCCATAAATCTGTGAGGCCTTTTTAGTTTCAACCAATGCCTTATAAAGCCTTCCGGATGGTTCGATGGTAAGTATGTCAGTAAGAATGTCCATGGCAGCAGCGTCAGGGTGCGAACCAGGAGGGATGTGGTACATACAAGATGCAACCTGAACATCTCCTACTCTCTTAAGTGTTACCAATCGTTCCCCGTCCTGGACTGGTTCTTCAGTATAGGTAGGGATTAATTCTCTTTGCGGTCTAGGAATTTTACCAAAATATTCAGTGACCAATTCAACGACTTTCTTTTCGTCTACTTTCCCCGCAACCATTAATACAGAATTGTCGGGTTGATAGTATTTTTTGTAAAAGCCCTGAAGTCTTTCGATTGGGACTTTTTCAATATCTGATCTTGAACCAATAGTAGTATTTCCATAATTATGCCATAGGAAGGCTGTGGACATGACACGTTCCATCAGTACTCCACCGGGATCATTTTCACCAGATTCAAACTCGTTTCTCACAACAGACATTTCTTTATCCAAATCCTTTTTGGCAATATAGGAATTAACCATTCGGTCGGCTTCCAGGTCAAGTGCCCATTTTAGATTTTCCTCAGTTGCAGAAAATGTTTCAAAATAATTAGTTCTGTCGTACCAGGTCGTCCCATTTGGTCTGGCTCCATGACTGGAAAGCTCATTGGGAATGTCCGGGTGATTGGGAGTACCTTTGAAAACTAAATGCTCCAGTAAGTGAGCCATCCCTGTTTCCCCGTATGCTTCATGCCTGGAGCCTACTTTATAGGTAATGTTGACAGTTATGGTTTGCTTCGAATTATCTGGAAAAACCAAAAATCGAAAGCCGTTGGGTAGGGAATATTCTGTAATTCCTTCTACTGTTGTCAATTTTGTTGCACTGGGCAAACTGGTAGTTAAACCAGAGCTATTGGAAACAGCATTTGACAAGTTCGGTTTTGATTCTGTAGGAGCCGGTTTGTTGGTGGCTGCTTCCACAACCTTTTTATTCTTTATGCTCATTCCCTTTGACTGGGAGAAGCAGTTGAAAGAAAATAGCAATAATCCAATTAAAATAACCTGTTTTCGCATATAAAATATTAAATTTAAAATTTACACTAAGATCTAAACGACAAAACTACGAATATGTTCGTAGTTGATTTAAATATTTTTTTCAAGGATTTTGTTCTCAAGGCTTATTCCAAAAAGTCCGTAATCATAATATGCAGGATCCTCGGGTCTGAGACGACTGCAAAAATCTGAGATTTCTATAACAGACTTCCAATCCAATTGCTTTCTGGTGAGCATACCCAGCCTTCGTGCAGTACGCTCAACATGAACGTCCAAAGGAATCATTAATTGTGATGGTTTGATATTATTCCAAAGTCCAAAATCTACTCCATTTTGGTCTTTCCTGACCATCCATCTCAGATACATCAACAAACGTTTACATCTTGATCCTGAAGAGGGTCTTGAGACATGCTTCCGGGTTCTGCCAGGTACTAAATCCATAGAGAAAAAGTTATGATAAAACTGTTCAAGAAGTACCTCCAATTTTAGATCCTGATGGTGAAAAGTGGGAAGGAAAGCAGATTCGAGACTTTTGTTCTTACCGTACCAATTTTGTAGAAATTCTAAAAAGTAAAAGCTATCAGCAGCATTGAAAGTACGATGAATAAATGTGCTAAACTTCTTTCTGTCAGAATCCAGATGGTTTAGGACAAAGTCATGTGGGGCGTCTTCCATTAATCGGCACAAATCCGTTCCTTTTGATATAATTGTTTTACGATTTCCCCATGAAAGCATGGCTACCCAAAATCCAATTATTTCAATATCTTCAGGTTTTGTGAATCGGTGTGGAATTTGAATTGGATCTAGGTTAATGAAACTCAGGTTATTATAATGTGCCGAATAGCGCTCAAGTATCTCTTTAATTAGAATTTCATCCAAAAGTTAGTAAATTTAATTTTCCGGCCAAAAATACAAGGTTATGAACCAAATACGTTAACAACATCTAAACATTGCCTATGAAATTTCTGAGTTTAGAAGGTCTAATACCCGCATTCCTGATTGCATTCAAGCGGTTTCCAATCAGCCTCCTAATGGCTTATACAGCTGCCATGCTTTACTTATGGCTATCAAGAGAAGAGGAGCATTTTCAATCTTGGAGTCCCATTTTGTTTGGTCTTCATGTTGGCTTTCCCTTGCTTGTTTCGGCACAATTGATTCATGAATCCATATTTAGACAGAAAATACAAAGATGGATAATTTATTTTTTGGCTGTAATAATAGTCGTCTTTCTGTCCTTGTATATTAAGGATATAGATTCTCCGGAATATAGGTATGCTTGCTTTTTAAGTTTCATAACATCTATCCTGATGGTTTCATTCAATGGATTTTTCCTGGAAAGGAAGAACTCCACCTATTGGATATTTAATCAGGAAGTCTTTATCAGCCTTTTTTTGACCGTTTTATACACCATACTTTTAATTGCAGGACTTGAAGGTGCTGTTGCAGCCATAAGGGCATTATTTGAATTTAAATGGTATGAACAGATTTATTCCGATATTCCTATCCTGGTAATTGGATTTTTCAGTACCACCTATTGGGCCGCTAATGTTCCCGAAAAATTAATTCAAGAAAAGGAAGAGTTCGATTATTATAAACAGAATTTAATAGTTGTAAAATTTATCCTTATTCCTTTGACAATTTTGTATTTTTTGATTTTATATAGTTATGGATTGAAAATATTAATTCAATGGCAATTACCTGAGGGATGGGTTGGTAGTTTATGCCTTGGATTCTCAATGGTCGGTGTATTTACCTATCTATTAAACTACTTATTACCGGAATACAACTCTTCAAAAATATTGTGGTGGTTTAGGAAATATTTTTTTATTTCCTTGATACCGGTATTACTCCTTTTGGCAGTGGCTATTATTAAAAGGATTTCCGATTATGGATTGACTGAAGAAAGAATTCTGGTTGCCTCTGCAGCTATCTGGTTATTCATCATTAGTGTACATTTTATTTTTCAACAAGGATTATTGAAGCTAATCCCCATCAGTCTGTCAATTATTTGTTTGCTTTTGGCTTTTGGTCCATTTAATGTTTACCAATTGTCATGGAAAAGTCAGACAAATCAATTGGATAAGTTTATTGAGCAAAATGGACTGTTTCAAGACGGGGCATGGACAAGGGGGGTAGAACTTGATGCTGAAAAAATGGAAAGATTTAAAAACATTTTAAATTATTTATCATCCAGAAGTAAGTTGAATCCCTACATTGAAAAATTGAACAATGAACAGGAAATAAAAATGATCAATCAGTCTGATAAATATCTCCAAACAGATCTTATGATTAAAACATTAAATTATAAGACTATTGGAAATGAGCTATCCAATGAGAGCATAAGTTACAGTATGGATGGATATTCATCGGTTTCTTTTGAGAAATTAAGTGGAAATCTGGTTGCTGAAATGTCGGCATATGCTGACCAATTGAAATCAGAACAAAGGGAAAAATATAATTTAATTATATCGGAAGATAGAAAGGATGGAATCGTGACCGTTGAAAATTTTGAGCCTTTACATTTAAACATTGTAGATAGCCTCCAGTCTAAATATGCCAACCTTTGGCAAATTCCAGGGCACAAGAATGGAGATGAGCTTAAGTTGTATTATTTTACCTATAATTTAAATGGATCGAAATTTACGGTTCTTTTGCGTCAGTTCTCCATTGTGGAATCGGAGGATGGCTATAAAATAGAAAGCTTGCGATTGAATTTATTGAAGTAAAACCAGTATTATTTTAATTAATGTAACTTTGTAAGGTCATGGGAAAAATATATTCTAGGATTAGATTTAGGTGGGTAATTTTTAGTATTACATTTTTTTTTGTTGTAGGTGTTTTGTTTGTAGCCACTAAAACCCCTTATAATTTTTCTTTTGATCCTTTACCTCAAAGGATATACGCAATTAAGTTGGGAGACCATATAAGCTTCTCTGGAGAGACTGTTCCAGTTGATTATTTTGATGTGGCAGAAAGATTAGACAGGGAACTTTTATTAAATACTTACCAGCATTCTTCAACCATTCTTAATCTTAAATTGTGCAAGAGGTTTTTTCCAACTATCGAGAGCATATTTAGAGAGGAGGGAGTACCTGATGACCTAAAATATTTGGCTATTGCTGAAAGCTCACTTAGAAATGCAGTTTCTTCCTCCGGTGCTAAGGGATTTTGGCAATTCAGGGAATTGGCTGCAGGTGAATTTGGCCTTGAGATAAATGAGTATATTGATGAGCGAAATCATTTTGAGAAATCTACCAGGGCTGCTGCCAAATATCTTAAAAAACTAAAAGATAGATTTGGCAGCTGGACTTTGGCTGCAGCTGCTTACAATATGGGACCTACAGCTCTTCAAAATGCGCTGAATGAACAAAAGGAGAACAACTATTATGATTTAAATTTAAGCGAAGAAACGAACAGGTATGTTTTTAGAATTCTGGCCATCAAGGAGATTATGAAGGATCCCGAGCGTTTTGGTTATTTTCTAACCAATGTAGATTTGTATGAACCTTTAAATAAATATGAAATTGTAGAGGTCGACACTACCCTAAGCAGTTTAGCTGATTTTGCTCATCAGTATGATATTACATATCGGCAATTGAAGATATATAATCCCTGGCTTTTGAAATCAACCTTGCCTATAAAATCAGGCAAGAGCTATAAAATCTGGATCCCAAAATAAAATTGACATAAAATAGTGGGTTAATTTTTTAATTTTGGGCATATTACCTTGTCACTGAATTATGAAAAACCTTATTAACTCACTCTGGGCGCAGTACCTCAAAATTCATAAAGGAGAGATTGAAGAGTTTATCAGGCATCCTCATGAAGTTCAATGGAAGCAGTTAAAGAAAATTCTTAAAAGGGCAGAATCCACTGAATGGGGACAACGGTATTCGTTTAAAGATGTGGATGAGGCAAAGGACTGGAAGTCTACACTTCCGATTTTTGAATATGATGACATAAAAGCCGATATCCATCGGATGATGAAAGGTGAAAGGGATATACTCTGGCCTGGAAGAGTTAAGTATTTTGCAAAGTCATCAGGAACAACTTCAGATAAGAGTAAATACATCCCAGTCACCAATGAAAATCATAAAGAATGCCACACTAAGGGAGGTTGGCGGTTGGTTTCACGATTGTATGATAATTTAGTAAATCCCAGGATTGTAGTTGGGAAAAGTATTTTGCTTGCAGGTAGTTTGAGAGATGATATCCCCGAATTTCCAGGGAGTATTGTTGGAGATGTTTCTGCGGTTATTTTTAGTAGATTGAATCCGATCGCTCTTAATTTTATAACTCCTGGTCTTGAAATCAATTTATTGGAAAACTTTGAAGAAAAGCTTGATAAAATTGCCAGTATATGTAGTAAAGAAGACATTACAATGGTTGCAGGAACGCCTACCTGGTCTATGGTATTGTTTAAGAAAATCCTTGAATTAACAGGGAAAGATAATATGCATGACGTTTGGCCAAACATGCAGGTTTTTGTTCATGGCGCAGTGAGTTTTGTTCCTTACCGTAAACCCTTTGAACAATTTTTTCCTTCCCCGGACATGCGATATATGGAGACATATAATGCGAGTGAAGGATATTTTGCTGTGCAATATGATTTTGACCACGATGACATGCTTCTGCTCTTGGATAATGGTGTTTTTTACGAATTTATCCCAATGAGTGAATGGGAGGAGGAGAACCCAAAAACCCATTTGTTGTCGGAGGTAGAAATAGGTAAGAACTACGCAATGGTGATCACGACCAACTCAGGCTTATACAGATATAAAATAGGGGATACCATCTGCTTTACATCCACAGAACCTTATAAAATTAAGATCACTGGTAGGATAAAGCAATTTATCAACGTGTTTGGTGAGGAAGTAATGGTATCTAACACTGATCAGGCTTTAGCGGATACCTGTGCCACTTTTAAGGCAATGGTAAAGGAATATACCGTTGCGCCTATATTTCTCCAAAATGAAAGTAAAGGAGGACATGAGTGGGTCATTGAATTTGAGAAATCACCTTCAGATCCAATTGCTTTTGCCAAAGCCCTCGATCAAAATCTACAAAGGGTTAATTCTGATTATGAAGCCAAAAGGTATAAGAACCTGGCTCTAGATAACCTTAAACTTAACGTTGCCCCTGAAGGTACTTTTATGGAATGGATGAAATTCCGAAACAAAATTGGGGCACAACAAAAAGTCCCTAGACTGTCAAATACGCGTCAGTATATTGATGAAATTCTAAACATGATGAATTCAAAATCATAACTTGAATTTATCCTTCCACTTTTATTTTGAAGTCCTAATTTTTTAAGGGTTTTCAACCCTTTTATGCTGGAGATTACCTTTGCCAGAAGGATATTTGGGCAAATGCAATAATTTTTTTATAAATTTTAATATTTAATAATACATACAATATCAATTAATAATATATATAAAAATATATAATATAAATATTTTTTGAAAAATAGTTTAGCAAATATTACATATTAATAAAAATATATATATAAATTTGTTTTTATATAAAAAACTCTGTTATGCAAGGTTGGAAGAAAATTATGACTCTTAGAGACAGCTACAAAGCTGAAATTAAGAAAATTCAACTGATTAAAAACGGCATTGAGGCTATGTTAATGGCTAAGAGTAAAGGAGCCATCCAGGTCTCGCTTGGTGGAGTAGATCTGTATGTGAAAGAAGGCCAGTATGAAATAGCCACAATCCTCTTGTTTGAAAACGAGGAAGATTAGTTACCGGCTGACTTACTTTAAAAACTAAGCTGGAAGTTTTTATTGTACACCCATACCAACAGGGTGATAAAAAGGAAAAGAAAAATGAGGAAGAATACAAAACACCTTCCTTTACTTCCTTTATTGAGTTCATGTAATTCCATGGATCTTATTTAAGCTGCAAAATAAAATCAAAAACCTTAGTTGGGCAAAAAAAATGCAATATTCCTGAATTTTTACCTAAAAAAACTTTTTTCACTGGGTGGTTTCATTTTTTGAGCGACTGAAAGTGATTTCAAAAGCTACCTTGGATTTCATTGAGCTATATTTGGGCCAAGTAATCAATCAAGATGGAGTTACAAAAGGTTATTCTGCACCAAAACAAAACATTTTCTATAAAAAGACAGCATCCCTGGATTTTTTCTGGCGCAATTCTTAAAAAAGATCATAAGATTTCTGATGGTGACATGGTCGATGTCTTTGATGAACAAGGACAATTTCTAGGTTTCGGACATTTTCATTTGGGTAGTATTGCTGTGAAAATGCTTTCGTTTGGGTCTAAACATTTTACAGATAAGTTTTGGAAAGTGAGATTGTTAGAGGCTTTTCAGTCAAGACAAAAACTTATTTCTGCTGGCTTGATACCATCAAATGCTTATAGGCTGGTGCATGGTGAATCTGATGGATTACCAGGGTTAATCATTGACGTATATAAAGATGTTGCGGTTATTCAATGTCACACCATAGGCATGCACAGACATATAGACCAGATTGTTGAAGCAATTAAATCAGTTGACCAATTGGTTATAAACTCAGTATTTGATAAAAGTTGTGACAGTCTTCCCACTGAATACGCCCGACTGGTGGGCAATAAGTTTATTTTGGGGAATGAAGGTCTGCCACAAATAACCGAGAATGAATTACTTTATGAAATTAACATAGTCCAGGGTCAAAAAACAGGTTTTTTCCTAGACCAAAGAGACAATCGGTTATTGGTTAAAGTGCTGTCTCAATCAAGAACAATCCTAAATGCCTTTTGTTACACCGGAGGATTTAGTTTAAGCGCATTGCGAGGTGGTGCCACAAGAGTTGTTTCAATTGACAGTTCTGCAAAAGCTATGGAGTTACTGGAGCACAACCTTCAATTAAACAACTTACAAGATGGTCGACATCAAAGTCAAACTGAGGATGTAATCAGTTATTTTAAGCAAATCAAAGAGCATGAATTTGACCTTATAATTCTTGATCCTCCTGCCTTTGCCAAAACATTAGCGAAACGCCATACAGCCATACAAGCCTACAAAAGGCTTAATTTGGGGGCAATACTCAAAATCAAATGTCCCGGTTATTTGTTTACTTTTTCATGTTCACAAGTGGTCACCGAAGAATTGTTTTATAGTGCTGTAGTAGCTGCGGGCATTGAATCCGGGAAAAGGATAAAAATCATTAAAAGGCTCAGTCAAGCTCCGGACCATCCGGTGAGCCTTTTCCACCCTGAAGGATCTTATCTTAAAGGTTTATTGCTTGAAATCACAGACTGAAGAAAATGGAAAATTTAAACCTTCCTCCATTACCCCCTGACATTCCATCAGACCCCTCTGATGAAGAAAGGTACATTGAATTGATTTTGGAAAGAGTGGAAGAATTATTAGAAAAAGATCCAGGTCTTTTATTTAGTCATATGTACCGCCTTGACATTGAAGAGCATGTCATAAACACGATTCTTAAATTTAGTCCGCCAGATCAAATTTCCAACTTGTTGGCACAGGAGATCTGGCGTCGTCAAAAGCAAAGGATGTACCATAAAAAGCATACTTCCGTAAAACCAATTCAAGATAAGGGATGGGAGTTTTGAATTTCAGGCACTTAAACAGTCTGTTTAAATGCGATTTTAAAACTTAATAGGCCAAAACTCAATTTTTTTTGTGGTTTTCAGGACTTAGTCATATCTTTGCAGCCCTTTAATAAAAATTATTAAGTCAAATGAAACATTTTGAAGTAAGCTTTATCGTAGATCCAGTGCTGTCGGGCGATGAAGTTAAATCGACAGCCCAAACCTACCAGGATATGCTGGTCACCGAAGGTGCAAGCATTGTTCACGTAGATGAAATGGGACTCAGGCCATTAGCCTATCCTATCAACAAGCGGTCCACAGGGGTGTATTTTTGCATCGAGTTTTCCGCAGAAAGTGGTTCCTTCATAGCCAAAGTTGAACTGGCTTTGAAACGAGACGAGCGCATTATGCGCTTCCTTACAGTTAGCCTTGACAAGTATGGCGTCAAGTACAATGAAGACAAGAGAAACGGAAAGATTGGTAAAAAAGTCAGAAAGGAAAAGCCGGTAAAAGAACCTACCGGAAGACCTTATCAGGCGCCAAGGGCAGCAGCCCCAGTTGAGGCAGTTGCCTCTCCTGAAATCGAAAATCCTGAAGTTTAATTTGTTCACCATTTAATTTAAAGTACATGGCTACGCAAGATGAAATAAAATTCCTCAGCAATCCCAACATCGGGAAAAAGCAAAAAAAATATTGCCGATTTAAAAAATTCGGCCTGAAGCACATTGATTACAAGGATGCAGATTTTCTCATTCAGTTTGTTAATGAGCAAGGTAAACTTCTTCCGAGAAGACTTACCGGGAACTCTCTTAAATATCAAAGAAGAGTTGCTTCAGCGGTGAAAAGAGCCAGACATTTGGCTATTCTTCCGTATTTATCAGACCTTCTTAAATAATTCAACCAAAAGATTAAGTCTATGCAAATTATATTATTAAATGATGTAGATAAAGTTGGCGACAAGCATCAAGTTGTCAGCGTCAAACCGGGTTTTGGTAGAAACTTCCTCATCCCGCAGGGATTGGCTATTGTTGCATCTGAAGGCAACATGAGAAGGCTAAATGAACTAAAACGCCAGGACGAAATCAGGGAAAATAAAAAACTGAACGTTTACAAAGATTTGGCTGCACAACTTGAAGGAGTTACACTTAAGATTGGAGCCAAAACAGGAACCAGTGGAAAGATTTTCGGATCTGTTACAAATGTTCAGATTGCACAGGCACTGAAAGATCAGTGCAACTTAGATGTAGAACGAAAAAAGATTCATATTCTGGAGGAGGTTAAAGAATTGGGTACTTACCATGCCCAAATTGATTTTCATAAGCAGGTTGTATCTAAAGTAGCTTTTGAAGTTATTTCTGAATAATTAGATTATTATAAATCATAAGCAAAGCCGTTGATGATGAAAATCATGAACGGCTTTTTTATTTAATTTTACCAACTAATTTTTTTACCGGAGGTTAATTCAAAACAAATTTAAATTGTCATTTCATGAATTATAAAGATTTGCGTAAAGAATATATACTGCATCAATTGGATCCCGATTTAATGGTTGATTCTCCTTTTGACCAATTTAGAAACTGGTTTGATGAAGCAATCAGTGCTCATGCCAATGAAGCGAATGCAATGGTGCTTTCGACGGTAAGCAAAGAAGGAAGACCATCCTCCAGATATTTGCTGTTGAAGGAAATTTCAGAGAGAGGTTTTGTTTTCTTTACCAATTATAAGAGTAGAAAAGCGCTGGAGATGGATTCAAATCCAAATGTATGTTTGGTTTTTTACTGGCGAGAATTAGAACGACAAGTAAGGATCGAAGGAAGAGTTGAAAAGATTTCTATTGATGAATCTGAGGAATACTTTAATTCAAGACCCCTGGGTTCTAGAATTTCAGCAATTGCCTCACCGCAGAGTCAGTCAATATCGAATAGAAAAGTATTGGAAGAAAAAATAAAATTTCTCAATGAACATCCAGAATTAGTAGTCATGCCCGAGCACTGGGGAGGTTATCTGGTGGTTCCTGAATGCATTGAGTTTTGGCAAGGAAGGGAGTCGCGTATGCACGATCGCATTTGCTACAAGCGGAATTTTGAGGGACATTGGAATAAGGAAATTCTGGCACCCTGATATTTTCGGAAAGGATAATTTCATAATTTGAGAATGAAGAAGTTTACGAATTTATTATTTACACCTTTAAATCAAATTTGCTCATTCGACTTAAGTTATTTTCTAATCTACTTTGGTTATTGATTTATTTTTCTGAATCGTAATATATGCTTAAAGAGAATTTAATAAATGAGTTATCACATCACACCTATGTAAGATTGTTGCCTTCCTCTATACATGGAATCGGTGTCTTCGCAATACGAAACATACCAAAAGGATGTCAGAAGATGTTCTCTAAAGTTCCGGGAGAATGGGTGGAATTAAGTAAAAAAGAAGTTGCTGAGTTGCGTCCGGAATCAAAAGATTTAGTTGAAACGTATTGTCTTTTTGATCGCGATCGATATTATGTCCCTGCCAATGGATTTAAGGAGATGGATCTATCTTTATTTCTGAATCACGATGACAAACCAAACGTTCGCTCTGTGAATGGTGGCGCTTTTTTTGAAGCAATTAGAGACATTGAAAAAGGAGAAGAAATCACAATTGATTACGGGGAACTATGTGAATATGATGAGGAAGCAAATTAAATTGGTCAATTATTCAAATACAATTTCGACTTCTTCAGTCAGAGCCCTTGATTGACAAGTTAAAATATAACCAGCTTCAATTTCATTTGCTTCCAAAGCCATTGAAACATCCATCTTAACTTTTCCGGATACCAATTTTGCAATACAGGTTGCACAAGCTCCACTGGAACAAGAAAACGGAGGGTTGTAATTTTTTCTAAGTAATGCGTCAATGATTTTTTCACCAGGATTCACTTCGATTTCAATAGTTTTTCCATCTAAAGTTGCTTTCAGTTGGGAAAAAACAAAAGAGGTATTTACTTCACCAGAAAAGTTGATTTCTTTTTCAAGATTGAAAAACTCCCGATGGATATGATTACGATCAATTCCAAGCTGAGTTAGAATCTTTTCTGTATTCTGAATAAATGATCCCGGACCACAAAGAAAATAATTTGCCGGAATTTTATTAGCAGGATGATTTTCAAGAAATTTTTCTATGTGTTTAAAATCTATTCTCCCCTTGAGACCGGTCCATTTTTTGACAGACTTTTTAAAAACGGAAAACAAAGAGTTTCCATCTGGTTTAGACAAAACGTGTTCAACAAACAATTGTCCGTGATAATTATTTGTCAATCGGTCCAATTGGTCTTTGAAAATAATGTCTTCTTCGTGTCTGTTACCATATAGCAAATGGACTTCAGACTTTGGCTCTTGCTCAAGGATACTTTGAATCAATGAATATATAGGTGTGATCCCACTCCCTGCAGCAAAAAAGTAAAAAATTCTTCGGGCTGAAAAATCCGTTTTGACAGTGAACTTACCATGAGGTCCGGCCATCATAACCGTGTCCCCAATATTGTAATCATCACATAATGCAGAAGATACCTTGCCCTTTTTGACTTTTTTAATAGTAATGGAAAAGCTTTTCTGGCCTGGTTGAGAGGAATAGGAATAGCATCTCAATAAATCACCGTTATTGTGATTAAATTTAACGGTTACATACTGACCAGCCTCAAAGTTAAGCAACGGATGATCGGATTCGGGCCTGAACTCAAAACTTACTGCATCTTTGGACTCCTGTGTTTTACCTATAATCTCAAGGGGATAAAAATTCATTTTTTAGTAGCTTTACACTATAAAGAACGCAAATACTATTGTTTGGTTTATGGAAGGAGTGCCATTAAAAAGATTGTCAATTATAATACCAGTTTACAATGAAGAGAAGACAATTCATCTTATACTTGATAAGGTATTAGCGGTAAGCCTCATTGGCCAAATGGAAAAGGAAATTGTGCTGGTGAATGATTATTCCAATGATAATTCAGAAACCGTTTTATTAAATTACATAAATCACCATCCGGAACAAAAGTTCATTTATCATAAACATGAAAAAAATCAGGGAAAGGGAGCAGCGTTGCACAATGGTATCAAGCTTTCAACGGGTGATTATCTGGTTATTCAAGATGCAGATTTAGAGTATGACCCTAATGAATACAATGATTTGCTTAGACCGGTTCTAGATGATTTTGCTGATGTAGTTTACGGATCAAGATTTATGGGGGGGCGACCACATCGTATCTTATTTTTCTGGCATTCAATTGGCAATAAAATTCTGACTTTTATTTCTAATATGTTTACCAATCTTAATTTGACAGATATGGAAACTTGTTATAAATTATTTCGGACGGACATTATTAAATCCCTGGATTTAAAGGAAAAGAGGTTTGGATTTGAACCGGAAGTAACCGCTAAGATAGCGCGGGTGGAAAATATTAGAATTTATGAAATTGGTATTTCCTATTATGGAAGAACCTATTCGGAAGGTAAAAAAATCAATTGGAAGGATGGTTTCAGAGCTATTTATTGTATTCTGAAGTATAATCTTTTCAGATAGTTATTCAGGATAGGCTAAAGGCGGGCAACTCAATCGTCCAAAATAATAAAGCAAACCAATACCCAACGTTGCAAACATATCCTTGTCTTTGCTGTCACCTCGCTGAAATCCTTTTTGGCCAATTTTCTGCTGGTCCGAGCCGGTAATAGAGGGATCTGAGAGAAAAGCAGCAGCAGCTCCTTTTGCATTGAGCAAGGAATTAATATCAGGGTATACCGTACTGACATCATCCAGGTAATCCGTAACTGCAAATCGTGCATCAAGATCTACATTGACACTCCAACGGTAATTCAAATCAAACTTAACCCCAAAACCCAGCAACCAAGCCAAGCTAATAGTTCCATATTCCTGACCTGCCAATTGACCCTCTGTTCCAATACTTCTCAGCTGGTAGACTTCACCATTATATTTTCTTTTTGGATCGTGATAAAATATACTCATACCCATCACCATGTGTGGGGTAACAGTATAATCTTGTTTACCATGGATGTATGGAAAAAAATTAAAAGAAACGGAAGGGGCCAGCTCGATGATATCAGAATAAAAACCCAGATTTCTACGAACATCAAATGAATTGGAAGATTTTGCATCATTACCTCGAATTCTGCTGTAATTCAACATGATCTGAGGACTGACCCTGTTGTTTAAATTAAACCTGAAGATGCCACCTGCAGCTAACCCTGGTTCGTTAAGCCGATATAAATTGTTGAGATCTCCAAAATAGTGGGCCGCTCCGACCCAAGCCCCAATCTCAGCACCTCTTTGGGCATTAAGAAAGTTAGAGATAATAAGAAAAGTAAAAATTGCTTTAAAAGTAGAATTCATGAAATCGTTTGTGGAGATATATTTTAACGCAAAAAGGAATCAAAAATTGTAAAAGCTGCAAAAGTATCAAAAATGCGGATTATTTATTCCACTTCAAAAATCCTTCTCAAGTCCGGGAGCCCAATTTAAATAATTTGAATTTTCTGTAATCGTTTCAAACATTTCACTTCATTAAAATTGAATTTGACAGACGTTGATTGACTAAATCAAATTAACAAAATGGATGATTGATTTTAAAAATGCTGCCAACCTTGCGCTTTAAGTGTATGAATATTTCCGCCAGTAGTTTTAATCTTTATGCCCTCTTCAATGGGTTTGATTTCTCCAATGTAATAGAACCCAGGCAGATACCGAATTTTTTCAAAGTCAGCTGGATCTACGGTCATCAATAATTCATAATCTTCTCCACCGTTCAATGCACAGGTTACCGGATCCAAATTGAATTCAAGAGCCATCAACTGGGCTTCTTCATGAATGGGTATATTTGCTTCTTCCAATAATGCACCCACTTTAGATTGATTACAAATATGAAATAAATCAGAAGATAAACCATCGGAAATATCAATCATGGCGGTAGGAATTACACCAGCTTTTTCCATGAGAAGCACAATATCTTTTCTCGCTTCAGGTTTTAGAAATCGTTCAACAATTAATTTATGGTCTTCCAGTTTTGGTTTTATGTTTGGATCTGAAAGGAAAAGCTGTCTTTCTCTTTCCAATAATTGAAGACCGAGATAAGCTCCACCTAAATTTCCTGTAGTAAAAATATAATCCCCGGATTTGGCTCCGGACCTATAAACTACCTTTTCTTTAGCTTGGCGACCAAAAACAGAAATAGATATAATGAGACCTTTTTGAGAACTACTCGTATCGCCGCCAATTAAATCAATTTTGTATAGATCACAAGCCAATTTAATTCCACTGTATAATTCCTCCAAAGCCTCTACTGAAAAACGGTTGGACATGGCAACAGAAACAGTAATCTGTTGTGGGATGCCATTCATCGCACAGATATCCGAAAGATTAACTATCACAGATTTATATCCCAAATGTTTTAATGGGAAATACATCAAATCAAAATGGATTCCTTCAATGAGTAAATCTGTACTCAACAGACCATTTTCTGCCCCAAGGTCAAGTACTGCAGCATCGTCGCCCACACCCTTTAAAGTGGTGTCATGAAAGATACTAAACTGATCGGTAAGATGTTCTATCAATTTGAATTCTCCAAATGTGTTGATTTCTGTTCTGGACATTGCTTTATGAATTAAAATTTAATATTTGGCCAGATATCGTGATCAGGTAATGGCGCTTCAAAACTGAGTTCTTTGTTTAAAGTAGGGTGATGAAAGCTTAGTTTCCATGAATGAAGACCTATGCTGCGGTCCTTATTATTTCTACGGGCTCCATATTTCACATCACCTTTGATAAAAAGTCCATGATGAGCCAATTGGCATCTGATTTGATGAAATCTTCCTGTTTCCGTTGTGATTTCAATTAATAGATATTTGTCCAGCTCAAGGAGGCATTTATAGTTCAAAACAGCCAATTTGGCACCAGGAATGTCTGCACTTTCAACAATCCTGGCTTTATTGTTTTGGGTATCATGAATCATATAATTTTTAAAATGTCCTGCATTTGAAATGTCCTTTTTTTGGATCAGAGCAAGATAAGTTTTATGAAAAAGCCCATTTTCCATTTGCGCATTAATAGAAGTCTGGTCCTGTGGAGTTTTGGCTAAAAGCACCAGTCCAGAAACAGGTCTGTCAATGCGGTTACACAAAAAGAGATCTCTGTTGGAATAGGCCTGCAACATTCGCAAGAAACTTGCATCACCAGTCTTGTCTTCCTGCACAGGTATTCCTGCAGGTTTTAATGCTAAAATAAAGTGATGGTCTTTGTATAGAATATAGGTGGATATCTGATTCAAAATGATCCTATTTTATTTCTTCATATTCAGCAAAATCTGAAGCATTTCCAGGAGTAGTGCTTTTGTTCCTAATGGTTGGTTTTTTCTTTTGAAAAAAAAGAATATAAACAGCATAAGCTGCAAGCCCGTAAATAATTAATTTAAACATAATTGAACTTCAATGTTGGGCAAAGTTAAGCATTCAGGCAATTCAAAGGCCAGAACAACGTTTTATTGACATTCCTATCGAATTTTAGTTATTTGGTGGGATGTTTTCTTTTTTATACTTTTACATGTTTTTAACATAAATATATTTATTTAAAATTTATAAGCTATTGATAATCTGATGAATTCAAAGATTAATAAGGTCAATCTTACCGGATGGTTGGTATTTTTAATAACCCTCACAGTATATTTCTTTTCTGTAGAACGCACAGGTAGCCTTTGGGACTGCGGAGAGTTTGTTCTTGGAGCCTATAAATTGCAAGTTGTTCACCCACCCGGCGCACCCCTTTTTCTAATAATAGGCAGGATGTTTACCTGGGTAGCGGATGTATTATCGGATGATCCATCAAAAATTGCATTTGCAGTCAACCTGATGTCTGGAATTTGTTCTGCTTTGGCTGCAACATTTATATGTTGGGTTACCATCATATTTGGTAAAATTTCTTTATACGGAAGAGGTAGAGATGAGGAAGCTTCTCAAGATCTTGGAGTAATGGGTGCGGGTCTTGTAGCAGGACTTGCAACCGCTTTTGCCACATCGGTTTGGTTTTCAGCTGTAGAAGGTGAAGTTTATTCAATGTCTACGATGTTTACTACGATGACTCTTTGGGCTGCTGTAAAATGGTATTACCTTTCAAATGAGCCTAAAAATGATCGTTGGTTGATCTTTTCTCTATACAGTGCAGGACTTTCAATTGGAGTACACTTGCTTAGTTTATTGGCTTTTCCGACCATTGCGATTTTGTATTATTACAAGAAATGGGAAAAGAAAAGTTTCCTTGGCTTCTGTGTAGCCGGATCAGTGGGAGTTATAAGTATTATACTATTTCAAGCTCTAATTGTTTCAGGGATTCCTCAGCTATGGAGTATGTTTGAAATGTTGTGTGTAAATTCATTTGGTCTACCATTTCACTCTGGTTTAATTCCAACAGTTGCCTTGCTTGCCTATATTTTTTATTATGGATTGAAGAAGAGCAAAGAGAAAGGAAATGATTTGGTTTATAAATTATTTTTAACAGGTTTATTAATTACTATTTCTTATACCCCTGTTGGAGTGGTCTTGTTGCGCGCGATGGCTAATCCGCCGATCAATATGAATGCACCTAATGATGTAGTTAGGTTATTACCCTATATCAACAGAGAACAATATGGTGACAGATCTTTATTGAAAGGACCGCACTTTGATGCAAAACCAATTGATACAAAATCTACAGACCGATACGGACGCGTTGGAAGCAAATATGTAGTAGTGGATAGAAAATTTGATTATGTATATTCCAAGAGGGATCAAATTTTCTTACCTCGGATTGGTCATAATGATCAGGGAAGAGTGCAATTGCACAGGATGTGGATGGATTACCTGGTTGACAATAAAACTGGTACACCAACCATGCTTTATAATTTAAAATTCTTATGGGCTTATCAGTTTGGGTGGATGTATTGGAGATATTTTTATTGGAATTTTGTAGGAAAGGAAAACGGAGAGCAGGGATTTTTTCCGTGGGATAAGAAGGATGGACATTGGCTATCCGGAATTTCTGCAATAGACAGCCAACGATTATACAATCAATCACAGCTACCAAGGGTAATTCGCGAAGATCAGTCCCGTAACACTTATTTTTTCTTGCCCCTAATTTTTGGTCTCCTGGGTGTGGTATTTCATGCTCGTAGAGATCGTAATGATTTTTTAGCCCTGTTGGTATTGTGGTTGATAACAGGATTGGGGTTGTGTTTTTTTAATAATTCTCCGCCGAACGAGCCTAGGGAAAGAGATTACGTGTTGGTTGGTTCGATATTTACATTCTGTATCTGGATCGGATTAGGGGTGTTGTTTCTTGTTGATTTATTCAGGCGGCAAATAAAAATGTCTAATACTTTATCCGGTGTAATTGCAACCTGTGTTGTGCTATCTGCACCGGTTATAATGGGTATGCAGAATTTTGATGATCATTCAAGAAACGGAATTACCGCAGCCAGAGATTATGCAATTAATATTCTTGAATCTTGTCAGCCAAATTCCATCATTTTTACCTATGGCGACAACGATACTTATCCGGTTTGGTATGCGCAGGAAGTTGAAGGCATCAGAAGAGATGTACGAGTTATTAATTTAAGTTTGATTGCGGTAGATTGGTATATAGAATCTCAAAGAAGAAAAGTAAATGACTCTCCTCCAATAAAAATGTCCATTCCTTCAGAAAAGTATCGAGGATTTTTAAGAAATCAGATTTTCTATTTTAATCCTGCAGGAGAGGGAGCTCCAGATGTAGAAATGTCATCCGGCCAGTTTTTAAAATTCATCGGAGAAGATCATCCAATTTCAGCAGGCTCAGGACGTGAATTTGAAACTTTTATGCCAACCAAAAAAGTTGCCATTGAATATGATCCTGCCAAAGCATTATCCAGTGGGATGATTCAACCTGGAGATACAAGTATTGTGAATCGCATTCCACTTTCATTGAATGCAAATTACATTACCAAGGATGACCTTGCTGTATTGGACATCATTCATTCAAACATCAATGACAGGCCCATCTATTTCTCTGTGACTTGTCAAATTGAAAAATTAATGGGTTTGGAAGACTACACCAGTATGGAAGGTCTTGCACTTAGGATAGTTCCTGTTAGAACACCCAGTGACCGTAGCATGTTTATTTATGGTTCCGGTAAAATGGATGTAGATAAGACATATGGCGCACTCATGAATAAATTTAAATGGGGTAATTTTGATAAGCAAAAATTATTTGTAGATCATTCCTACGCACCAAGTGTACAGGGATTGCGAATGATGATGATGCGTCTTGCCTCTTTATATGAAGCAAGAGGAGATAAGGAAAAAGCAGCCGCTGTTGCTTTGAGATATTTTGAAAGTTTTCCAAATATGAATTTTCAGTATGATTTAAGAGTCATGCCTTTTATTCAAAGTTTGGTAAGCGCCGGAAAATTGGATGATGCAAAGAAACACTTAAGAATTTTGGCTACAGAGACAGCTGACATGATGAATTTTTACAATTCACTTTCTGCGGAAGAACTAAAATCGAGCTTCCAGCAGGAGAAAGCTTATGCAAATTCTTCGGTCAGAGAAATAATTTTGCGAAGCAGTGAATTCCAAGATCCGGAATTTGAAAAAGAAATGAAAGAATTGCTTTCCAAATATGACTTAGCACCGGTTAATAATTGATGTAAAATGTCCAGAGTAATTGCAATTGGATCTGATCATGCTGGTTTTGATTTAAAGAACTTACTGATAAAAAATCTTGAGTCCAAAGGATATAAGGTAATGGATCAAGGTTGTTTTGATATGGAATCTGTTGATTATCCTGATTTTGGTCATTTGGTAAGCGCAGCAATATTGAATCATGTTGCAGAATTGGGAATCGTTATTTGTGGTAGCGGAAACGGAATAGCCATGTCTGCCAATCGTCATCCTGGAATTAGATGTGCCTTATGCTGGACACCTGAAATTGCCAGTCTGGCAAGGTCTCACAACGATGCAAACATTTTGAGTTTGCCGGCAAGGTTTATTGATGAACAAGTAGCTCTATCTATTGTAGAAACTTTTCTTTTGAAGGATTTTGAAGGAGGAAGACATCAAAGGAGAGTAGATAAAATTGAGATTGCATGAAATCCATTTTATTAAACCTCTGTTTAATATTAGTAATTTTTCCGGGTTTTGCACAAAAGAAATTTATAAGTTCTGTTCATTTTCCGGATACCACAAAAAAAATTATCAGAGATGAAATTTCGGTTTTATCTGAAGTAATCAAGGCTTCAGAATTGAAACCAATTTTAGAATTTCTTGCCTCAGATTCTTGTGAGGGTAGAGAACTTGGCACCAGAGGCAACGACAGGGCAGCAGAATACCTGGCTTCTAAATTCAATGATTATGGAATCCAAAAGATAGGGAATAAGGGAGATTATTTTCAACAAGTAGGTTTTAAATGGATTTCCTGGAAAAACATTAATGTAGAAATTAATGGATTCCCGTATAAAAATATTTGGGATTTTGTCAGTTTGCCAACTGACAATGAAGATTTAAATTTTAATCTGAATGAAATAGTTTTCCTTGGCTATGGTATTGAATCTTCTCAATACAACGATTACAAAAATGTCAATGTAAAAGATAAAGTGATACTTATTTATAATGGCGAGCCATTTTCAAAAAAAGGATTGAGTTATGTGAATGGAAAAACCACAGCATCTATTTGGTCAGAGAGTTTGGAACTGAAATTGATGGCTGCTAAAAAAAATGGCGTCAAATGTGTATTCATTATAGAAGACAAATTCAAGGAATTAGTGGATGCAAAGAGAGCACTTATGCTATCTCCTACTGTATTATTGGATAAAGATGAAACTGCAAAAAATCAATTGTGTAATTCAATTCATCTGTCATCATCAATGGCTGTAAAGTTGTTGGGGAAATCACTAAAAAAGGCAATTTCTACCAGAGATAAAATTCAATCAAAAGGCAAACCACGACATTTTAACATAAAGCAAATTGTAAAGATCGAACAGGAAAGGGAGATTGGATCGGTGACTGGTCGTAACATTATGGGGTATATAGAGGGCACAGATAAGAAAAATGAAATTTTGATTCTTACAGCTCATTACGATCATATTGGGATGAGAGGTAAGGATGTTTTTAATGGCGCAGATGACAATGCCTCCGGGTCTTCCACACTGACCCAGATTGCACGGGCATTTCAAGTCGCAAAAAACAGTGGAAAAGGCCCCAGAAGATCTGTCTTGTGTCTACTGCTTACTGGGGAGGAGAAAGGTCTGTTGGGCAGTATGTATTATGTTGGCAATCCAAGATTTCCACTACAGCAAACAATTGCTGATATCAATATGGATATGGTGGGTAGGATAGATGAAAAGTATAAACCTAATGGAAAGTATATTTATGTAATAGGTTCTGATAGATTAAGCAGTGAGTTACATCTAGTAAATGAAAAAGTTAATAATGATTACAGTCATCTGATAATGGATTACACTTATAATGGTGAGAATGATCCCAACAAATATTATTATCGGTCGGATCATTATAATTTTGCTGAAAAGGGAATACCTGCCATTTTTTTCTTTAATGGCACGCATGAGGATTATCACCGGATAGGAGACGATGCCTGGAAAATTGATTATAATAAGATGGAACTCATTGGAAGACACATCTTTATTCTAGCCTGGGAATTAGCAAACCGGGATCACAAAATTTCACGGGACAACAATTAAACCCGGACTTGCTTATTTTGCTTGTTTTATAAATTTATCTCTTATAGTAAAATTATAGGTAATGCATTTATATATGCAAATTTGTATAATGCATTTAATTTAAATGTATTGCTTATTCAATCATCAGAATCCTCTATATTTAGACTTTCAAACAAGATATAACAACAAAACCAACTACTTATGAATGCAGAAACAAAACAAAGCCACCCGAAGGGATTATGGGTCCTGTTTGGTACAGAGATGTGGGAAAGATTCAACTTTTATGGCATGCGGACCATACTCACTCTTTTTATTGTAAATGCTTTAGCCATGTCAAAAGAAGAGTCTTCAATTATTTATGGAGGCTTTCTGGGATTGTGTTATTTGACACCGATGCTCGGCGGCTTTATTTCAGATAGATTTCTGGGAAATCGTTATTGCATCATGTTAGGTGGTCTATTGATGGCAATTGGACAATTATTACTTTTTACCAGTGCAAATATATTTGATACCAATTTGGAATTGGCGAGAACTGTTTTATATGTTGCTCTTGGAGTTATTATTTTGGGAAATGGTTTTTTCAAACCAAACATATCGAGTATGGTTGGTAGTCTCTATCCAAGAGGAGAAAAGAATAAATTAGACACAGCCTTTACCATATTTTATATGGGAATTAATATTGGTGCTTTTTTAGGTCAATTTATTTGCCCAATCGTAGGTGATGTAGTGGATGTAAATGGAACAAGAGACGTGTTTGCTTTTAAGTGGGGATTCTTAGCTGCTGCCTGTGCGATGGTAATTGGAACGCTGACTTTTTTCCTTTTAAAAGACAAGTATGTGAAAACACCTGAGGGAAGACCGATTGGTGATTTACCATCGAGAAACATCAGCTCAGATTTTGAAGAAGGTGAAGCAACTAAAGCGACATTTACTCAGACCTCTATACTTATTGCCTTTGGTGTTTTTTCCGTTTTGGGGTTTGTTTTCCATTATTTCTTTGGACAGAATTATATATATTCATTAATTTACGCCAGTGGTCTTACATTGGCTGGTTTAATCTTAAGTGATAAATCACTTACAAAAGTGGAAACAGATAGGATTCTGGTAATTTATATTGTATCTTTTTTTGTTATTTTCTTTTGGGCTGCTTTTGAGCAGGCAGGATCATCTCTGACTTTTATTGCCGATAATCAAACGGATAGAAATTTTCTTGGATGGAACATGCCTCCATCTATGGTACAGATTTTTAATGGGATTTTCGTAGTGATGTTAGCCATACCATTCAGTATGTTATGGGATAAATTAAGGGCTCATGATAAAGAACCTATTTCGCCCATGAAACAAGCAATTGGTCTTGCGCTCATTGCCTTAAGTTATTTCATAATTGCACACAATGTTAAAGATCTGGGCAACGATGGTTTATTGGCAATAAAATGGTTGATACTACTTTATTTGATTCAAACTTTAGGAGAACTTTGTCTTTCACCAATTGGATTATCGCTCGTAGGAAAATTAGCACCTAAAAGATTTGCCTCGTTATTATTTGGTGTTTTCTTTTTGTCAAACGCTTCGGGTTATGCACTTGCAGGAACACTGGGTGCAATATTACCTGCTACCGGTGAACAATACACCAAAGCAACTTCATTGGGAATAGACTTAAAGGCAATCTTGGATAAAACAGTTACTCCAACCGCTGAACAATTACAATTACTTGCAACCAATAAGATTAGCGATCATTATCCAGTTTTTGCAGGATTTACCATCCATAGTTTGTATGAATTTTTTATGGTATTTGTGGTCCTTTGTGGTATAGCGGCATTACTACTATTCTCATTGACACCAAGGTTAAAAAAGATGATGCATGGTGTTAATTAATTTTGAATTATATTGAAATTGTTGAATTAAAATTATAGGGTGAATCTAATCATTCACCCTTTTTTATTGTATTCGAAAAAACTAACCGTATCATGAATCAAATTCAAGATCGAAAACATCCAAAAGCTCTTCCTTTTCTATTCTTTAGTGAAATGTGGGAAAGGTTTGGATACTATCTCATGATTGGGATCTTTACTTTGTATTTAAAAGATGTAAAGGAGGGATTTGGAATGACAGAGGCTGAAGCTTCCGATCTCTATGGTACTTTTATTGCTTTGGTGTTTCTTACACCTTTTCTTGGAGGATTGTTAGCAGATAGGTATTTCGGGTATAGAAAATCAATAATATTTGGTGGAATATTGATGGCCATTGGATATTGCATGATGTTTTTCCATTCATTACCCATTTTGTATATAGCCATGACAATGGTTATTGTTGGAAATGGTTTTTTTAAACCTAATATTTCTACTTTATTGGGAAATGTTTATAACAAGGCGGAGTATATTGATCGAAAGGATGAAGGTTATAATATTTTTTACATGGGAATTAATATTGGAGCTTTTATTTGCAATTTTTTTGGAGCTGCTTTGTACACTATGTTGGGTTGGGGTTATGCTTTCCTTGCTGCAGGAGTGGGAATGGTTATTGGTGTAATTGTATTTATTGTTGGGACCAGACATTATAAAGATGCTGATGTAATTAAAGGAGTAAGAGAAGGAGAAATGAGTTTTACGAGGATACTTTTCTTAATTTTATTTCCAAGCTTGATCGCTGGTATTTTAGGTTGGTTGATCAATGGTGTGACTACGGACAGCAATCCAGGCGGAAATATTTTTGGTAGTGACAGTACCGATGCTTTTATTTTTGCATGCATTCCGGTTTTGTACTTTTATTTTTCATTGTGGAAAAAAGCAACTTTGGAAGATAAACGCCCCATTGCTGCATTGTTGGCCATTTTTTTGGTTGTCATATTATTTTGGGCAGTCTTTAAGCAAAATGGATCAGCTTTAAATACATGGGCGGATCGATATACTAACAGAGAAGTTACAGGTACAACTGAAAAAGTATTTCTTGCATTGAAACAGGCAAAACCATTGGAATACAAACTTGATTCCATTGCAAAATATGATGAACTGTTTCGAATACAAAAGGTATCCGGGGTAATCGTCAAAGAGTATAATTACCCAGTCTATTTTAGAAATGTCCCAAAAGAAAAGCTTCCGGAAGAAGGCTCTAAAATTAGCCTTTGGATTACCAGTTTAAGCCAATCTATTAATCCAGGTTGGGTCATTATTCTTACCCCCTTGGTTGTTGCTTTCTTTACATTTCTCAGAAGGAAAAACAGGGAACCAAATACCACTACAAAAATTGCTTATGGATTATTAATATCTGCATTAGCCGTTTTGGTTATGGTGGCTGCAGTAAAATCTGGTGCCAACGGCACTGAGAAGGTAAGTGTTTGGTGGTTGATAGCCAGTTATGGAGTGATCACGGTAGGTGAATTATTTTTAAGTCCAATGGGATTATCACTGGTATCCAAGTTAAGCCCGGCACACATCACCAGTTTGATGATGGGTGGATGGTTTTTAGCTACAAGTATTGGTAATAAACTTTCCGGGGTATTAGCCAGCAGTTGGGATGGATATACCGACAAATCGGTTTATTTTCTTGTAAATTTTGGATTACTGGGTGCTGCTGCTCTAATTGGTTTTATAATGCTTCGATGGCTTAATGGAATCATGAAAGAAAAAAATATTCATTAAGTGGTCAATCTAAGGTGTATTCCGGAGAAATTTTAATTTAATTGTTCGAACACTTTTAGATAAAGTTTATTTAAATCAAGAAAATCTGAAACAGAGATTTAATAGGATTAATTTAATTATTTAATAAACACATCAAATTCGACAGTAACCCTGTGGTCAGAATTAGATTGTGGTATGTTGCGATACCTTAGATTTATGCTCAATTCAAAAGCCTCAAGACGGACATATGGGTGAACATCAGTTAGACCAGGGAGTAAAAAAAGTTCTCCCACCGATTCATTGGGAACTGGATACGCACTTCCAATTTGAATTTTAGAACCTAAGTCTGCTGGATTGGAAATGAAAACTCTAACCTCTTCAAAAAAGCCATAACTCACTGGGCCTGAAAGCAGGGGTTCAATTTTTATTGATTTTATCCTCACCATTGAAATCTTCCCATCATCAAGCATATTTGGTGCAAGGAATCCTGTCCAAAAGCTCGGTACCAGGCTGGTATAAACATGGGTTAATAATGGGTTTGAACCTGCCAGGATGTCAAAATCCATCAGGTATTCTAGTTTATATTGACCGTTCTCTTGTTTTTGACAAGAAAGAAACCATAAACTGAGGAACAGGACCTGGATTAGTTTCATTAGTTTATCAAACGTTTTATGGAGATTTCTGTTTTGTTGGAACAAATTTTAATTAAATCTCATCTATTTTATAATTTTTTTGTTTGTGAATCTATAGGGCTAAAAGTTAATTTGGCTTTGTATTACCATTAGATACGAGTAGATTTGCAGCGCAAATGAAAGTATAATTAAATAATTTTAACATAAAGGCTCATGTCACAACCATTTGATTTTGATCTCTTAAAAAATCATTATGAAAACTTTAGCAATAAAGTTAAATCAGCAAGATCCATTTTAGGCAGACCATTAAGTCTGAGTGAGAAAATTCTTTATGGACATCTTCATCCAGAATCCCCTATTCAAGAATATGCAAGGGGAAAAGATTATGTCTTTTTTGCCCCAGATAGGGTTGCCATGCAAGATGCAACGGCGCAAATGGCTCTGCTTCAATTTATGACTTGTGGAAAATCGAAAACTGCTGTACCTAGCACAGTACATTGTGACCACTTAATTTTGGCAAAAGATGGGGCAGACCAAGATCTTAAAACTTCCAATATTGAAAATTCGGAGGTTTTTGATTTTTTGAAAAGCATTTCAACAAAATATGGAATTGGTTTTTGGAAACCCGGTGCCGGAATAATCCATCAAATTGTACTTGAAAATTATGCTTTTCCTGGAGGAATGATGATTGGTACCGATTCGCATACTCCAAATGCCGGAGGACTTGGCATGGTGGCAATAGGGGTAGGAGGAGCAGATGCCGTAGATGTTATGGCCGGTATGCCTTGGGAACTCAAAATGCCTAAACTCATTGGAGTAAAGCTAACTGGCGCGCTGAGTGGTTGGACTTCTGCAAAGGATGTAATTCTTAAAGTAGCCGGTATTCTGACAGTAAAAGGCGGTACAGGAGCAATTGTTGAATACTTTGGTGATGGGGCCAAATCACTTTCCTGTACAGGGAAGGGAACTATTTGTAATATGGGAGCTGAGATCGGAGCCACCACCTCCACTTTTGGTTATGATGAGTCAATGGCAAAATATCTTAAAGCAACAGGTAGAGCAACCGTCGCTGACCTTTGTGATAAAATTGCAAGTGATTTAACCGGTGATCCTGAATGTTATGCTTCACCAGAAAAATATTTTGACCAGGTTATTCATATAGATCTTTCTTCACTCGAACCGCATGTAAATGGACCTTATACACCGGATTTGGCCTGGCCTATTTCCGAATTTGCAAAAGCAGTGAAGGATAATGGTTATCCCGAAAAGCTTGAGGTTGGGCTGATAGGATCATGCACTAATTCTTCTTATGAAGATTTATCCCGAGCAGCTTCATTAGCTCGTCAGGCTGTTGAAAAGAAACTAAAAGTTAAATCCGAATTTACTGTGACACCCGGATCTGAACAGATCCGTTATACCATAGACCGTGATGGATTGCTAAATGATTTTGAAAAAATGGGTGGTGTTGTCCTTGCAAATGCTTGCGGTCCTTGCATTGGACAATGGGCCAGACACAATGCAAATCCATCAAAAAAGAATTCCATCATCACCTCTTTCAATAGAAACTTTTCAAAAAGAAACGATGGAAATGCCAATACTCATGCATTTGTGGCTTCTCCGGAAATTGTAACAGCGCTGGCCATCGCAGGTACATTAAATTTTAATCCACTGACAGATACATTAGAAAATGAAGAAGGTGTGTGGGTGCGCCTAGACCCACCAGTTGGGCACGAATTGCCACCTAAAGGCTTTGATGTGGAAGATGCTGGATATGTTGCCCCTGCAGAAAATGGACATGAAATTCAAATCAACATTAATCCCTCCAGTAAACGACTTCAAATCCTAACCCCATTTGAACCCATTAAATCTGATCAGTTAAGGGGAATGCGTGTACTCATTAAGGCAAAAGGAAAATGCACCACTGACCATATCTCAATGGCAGGACCTTGGCTTGAATTCAGAGGCCATTTGGAAAATATCTCGAATAACTGTCTCATAGGTGCAACAAACTATTTCAATGGCGAAGCAAATAAAGTGTTGAATCTTTATAATAATGAATACATGGGGGTCCCTGATTCCGCCCGGGTATATAAAGCTCAAGGGATAAGTACGGTTGTAGTAGGAGAGGAAAACTATGGTGAAGGTTCTTCAAGAGAACACGCAGCTATGGAACCAAGACATCTTGGCGTTAAAGCCGTAATTGTAAAATCGTTTGCAAGAATTCATGAAACCAATTTGAAAAAACAAGGAATGCTCGCCTTAACTTTTGCTCAGCCTTCGGACTATGATTTAATCCGGCAGGATGATTTATTGGAAATTAAAGGTTACGAAAGCATGACGCCTGGGAAGCAATTGGAGTTGGTATTGGTGCATGCGGATGGACAAAAAGACAACATTTTATTAAATCATACCTATAACCAGCAACAGATAGAATGGCTGGTTGAAGGATCCGCATTGAATAAAATTAGGAAAGAACTTGTCTGATAATAAATTAATATATATTTTTATGGGTGACTTGATGAAATACTTAAGTCGAATTTTTTTCATACTTTAAAACTTAACCCATGTTTAAGGAATTCAAAGAATTTGCGTTAAAGGGAAACCTAATTGATATTGCTGTTGGTTTGGTAATGGCTACTGCCTTTACCGGTATTGTGACATCTTTTGTGGATGGAATGTTTATGCCACTGGTAGCAAAGATTTTTCAATTAGGTGACTATAAAGAGGCAAAAATAATTTTAGATGAAGCTGTATTAAGCGCTGAAGGAAAAGTTATAAAACCTGAGAATGCAATTTTTTATGGTAACTTTTTTTCTGCAATCATTAACTTCGTCATCATTGCATTTTTTATGTTTTCTATTGTTAAGTTGATGAATTCTATGAAAAAAGAAGAAGCTGCTGCCCCTGCAGGCCCCACATCAGAAAGTCTATTGACTGAAATCAGAGACCTGTTATCCAAGAAATAGTATTATTTAGGGATTCGGTTCATTACCTTGTATTATCGTATACATTTTATTTTACAGTGTCTATTGCCATGTAATTTGAATGGTTAAATTATTCATTATATCACACTTCTATAAAAATTATTTTAATTCAATTTTATCTTAATATTAAAGAGTATTTTAGAATCTTAATGTGATTACATTTTAGAAAATCTTTGCTTAAAAATTATTGATGCATTTTATTGACTTTTCTGTTTAAGTGATTGTTTTTATTAATTAAGTATATAATTTGTAAAATTCCATAGGAAAAACTTTGGAATTTGGACTATGTTCCAATTGATAATGTAGAATTGTGTAAAGCATTCTTTTGAATCTCAAGTTTCCACTCACTGTTAAATTTATTTCAATAATTTACATGAATACTGATTCATTTGGAAAGTTGAGAATATATAACTTTTGAAATTTAAGAAGAAGGACAATCCTTATTTAAGTAGTTTAGAGATAGTCAAGGGAATGCATCGGAAGTCAGCCTGCCTCATTTAATGACGTGGAAAGGGTAAATTGAAAATTGCTCGGGATCTCCCCTGACGATTTGAATCCTTTGAAATATATTTATAAGATTTCTGTATCTATTAGAAGCCTATGGAAAGGAAGCATTATTTCTTGATGAAAATCCAAAACCAATTATTGCAAAGTGCAATTGAGATAATAGAATTGTCTTTGTAAATTTCGAAATACAATAATGGTTTATCGGAAAATTGTAAATACAGCTTAAGGTAATGAGGGAAGTTTTGCCAAATTAATTATTAGATAATTTCCTAAAAGTCATTTAAAAAAAGAGAAAGAAGACACGGCAATGCTGTTTCGAGCCGATATTAATTGGCAATAAAATTAAATCTTAAGAATTATTTTTTGACACGGAAAAATGTGTTTAGGTTTTGTTCATCTAATAAATGAAGAGAGTCTCCTTTAAAGAGTATTACTCTGTAGGAGTAATCAAAACTTGTAAAGTAAATAGAGAGACTATCTATGTTCAACCTATATGGAAAAGCTTTGGGTTGGTCGCCTTGCAAAAACAACATGCTGTCACCAGCAATTTCAAAATCGGGACTATTACTGGTACGATTTTGCCAAACGCCCTGAAGATTTTCTTTGTTTATTTCTAAATATTCAGGTTTAGATTCTGTTATTTTATTTTTGCAAGAAAAGGCAATAAAAAATATGGATATGAGATAAATTACCAAACGCATAGTAAACTTTTAATTAAGCAAAGGTAATCTGTATTTTATAATAAATTGAATTTGAAGACGAATTACTTTTCTAATTTAAATGACCTGTTCAACTTATCTAACTGTTAAATTTATTAGCCTCCTTATAAGTCAATATCACTATAAATCATGGAACGATTGTTGAAATAGCTTAAAGCGGAATGGACAAAATTGATTTAATCAAAAAAATTAATAAAAGTCTTATTCAAAGGAGAAGAATGGAGCCCTGTCTTTTCAAACACGCAGGTAAGCTGATTTACAGCTTATGGTTCAGTCAGACTAGCATCTGTTAATTCCTGGTGGGTGTACATTTCTGGTATTGCAAGTAGCAAAATCGAAGGGATAATTCTAACGATTGCAGAGATGATGACATTTCACACAGAATATATGGGGCTTCGTTTATACGGATTTAGAAAATACCATGCTAATATCAAGATAAAGGGTGAACGAATTATAGCTTTTACTTGTTGGATTTCAGGGATATAATTATTAATAAATATGGCAAAGGATTTTGATTTTAAGAGGGATGTAGTTGACCTGAGTTTTGTCAAACCGGTTTTAATTGACTTTTGGGCAGATTGGTGTGGGCCATGCAAAATGCTTGGACCGGTGCTGGATGAATTATACAGGGAGGATAATGGCAAATGGGAATTGGTTAAAATTGATACTGAAGAGTATCAGGAAATTGCCAGTTATTTTAAAATACAAAGTATACCACATTGCAAACTTATTTATGAAGGAAAAATTGCAGATGAATTTTCAGGAGCCCAAACGAAAGCGGTGGTTAGAAAGTTTATTGATAAAAATATGGCCCTATTATTGGCGGATGATGTAGAGCCTACTGATGAGTACTTTTTGGAAATAATGAGTAATCAAAAAAGTATTCCGGATCCTAAATTTATGCAAGAACTTAAAAATTTTGTTGAGTCTTCCCCGGATCATCAACAAGCACTGATTGCACTTGCAAAGCACGAAGTCTTCTATGAGCCTGAAAAAGCTTTATTGAGGATAAATATGGGTGAGGATAAAAAAGAACTGAATGAATTAAAAGAAGATTTTGAAGTGGTTAAGGAATTTATGGCGACTGAATTTGACCTTAAATCACAAAATGGTATGTTATTGGATCAAATAAAAATCAATCTGCTCGCCGGTGAGACACAATTGGTTATTCAGCAAATCATTGAATCAGTTACTAAAGATATAAATAATATGAACGGTCTTGCCCGAAGATTAGGAATAGCGTTATTTCATATTTGGGGGTCTCAGGCCGACATCACAAAGGAAAACAGAAAACTATTCGACATGGCTATTTGGTAATTATTTTTATTTTCCTAAGGGACGCAATAAATTGTTGATTTAAGTAAGTGATTTAGTTTAATTTTAATTGATAAATATCTGGCAATCCTCTTCCATAACCATCATAGTCCATTCCATATCCAATTACAAATGATGGGGAAATTTCAAATCCAAGCCAATCGGCTTTCACATCCTTTCTAAGTATTTCAGGTTTGACCAATAGGGAACATATTTTTATTTCATGAATGCCAAATTTATTTAAATTTTCTACAAATGCATGCATCGTATTTCCGCTGTCGAGTATGTCTTCAATAATCAAAACAGATTTATTTTTCAAGTAACTATAATCCGATTCTTTAAATTGAATCACTTTTTCTTGTTGAATTCCTGAATAAGAAGTAATTTTTGTGAAGGCCGGATTCAGGTCCAAATTCATCTGTCTTAATAAATCAGCGGCAAAGATGAAGGCTCCATCCATAATGATTATGGGTAATGGTTTTGTATTATGAAGTAAATAGAAATGATCAATTTCTTTAGCGAGCTCGCTTACCCTTTGGTTAATTTCTTCTTTGGATAATAACAATTCAAAATTCATTTTATTGATCTCCTTCATCAAAAAGTGTTTTAGAGTATTGTAATTTCAAACCAGGAATTTCATCTTCTAAAATTTTTATTTTCAAACCATTACCCCACCGATAATGACCTGTCTTTCCATTTGAATAGAGAATTCGGTGACAAGGTATGAGAAATGCAAATGAATTTGCGCCTACTGCGGCACCAACTGCCCGAATGGCATTTGGGTAGCCGGATCGTTCAGCTAATTTTTTATAACTTATTGTGTGACCTTTCTTAATGTTTACAATATTTTTCCATATATCCAATTGAAATGGGGTGCCTCTGATAATTAAATTTAAAGAAGTTTCAGCTGTACCTTCTATAAATTGTAATACGCTGGTGAAATAAGATGTATTTGTTGCTGTTAAATGAATATTTGGAAATTCATTTTTCAGTTGACCTAAGAAAGGATCTTTAGCCATGAAATGACAATTTATCAAACCATCTCTGATGTAGGCTATGCTCAATGGGCCATATTTACATAGTCCTGATTCATATTGAATGGTTTCGATAAATTTTAAATCATTAAATAACTGAAAGTTTAGCATAATTGACAAAATTAAGACACAGCTTCTAAAGATAGTTTTTATTTATTTTACAATCAGTCAGCTGGTTTGGCCACACAATATGTAATACCTTTGGGATTTTATTTCATGAAGCAACAAGTAGAGTCAGAATTTATTGAGGTTTTTGGGGCAAAGGAGCACAATTTGAAAGATGTGTCCGTCAAAATTCCCAGGAATGAAATGGTGGTTATCACCGGAATTTCAGGAAGTGGAAAATCTTCTTTGGCCTTTGACACCATTTATGCGGAAGGTCAGCGTCGATACATGGAGACTTTTTCCCATTATGCCAGACAATTTATTGGATCCATTGAAAGACCGGATGTGGAAAAAATTGATGGGTTAAGCCCCGTTATTTCCATAGAACAAAAGACTACCGGTTGGAATCCCAGGTCAACAGTGGGCACTACTACCGAAATATACGATTTGTTAAGGTTGTTGTATGCAAGGGCCGCGGATGCTTATTCCCACGCAACCGGTAAAAAGATGGTGCGCTATACAGAGGATCAAATGATTTCATACATCTTTGAAAAATTTGACCAAAAGCATATTACAATTCTCGCACCCTTAGTCAGAGCAAGAAAAGGCCATTATCGAGAACTTTTTGATCAAGTACGAAAGCAAGGTTTTAACAAAATGAGGGTTGATGGACAGGTTATTGACCTTAAGCCTGGACTTCAGCTAGACAGATTTAAAACACATGATATTGAAGTTGTCATTGATCGCATTCAAGTAGTAAAGGAAAGAGAAGAAAGACTTAACTATAGTCTATCTACTGCTTTGAAAATGGGAAATGACGTGGTTTTTATCCAGGATCAGGAAAATGCAGAGTTGCTTCCATTCAGTAAAAGGTTAATGGATCCAGTAACCGGACTATCTTATGATGAGCCATCTCCAAATACTTTTTCTTTTAATTCGCCCTATGGAGCTTGTCCGGAATGTAAAGGTCTGGGTCAAATTCATGAGGCAGATTTAGATCAGATCATTCCCGATGACTCAAAATCTATTTCCGAATTAGGTATTGTTCCACTTGGCGAAGTACGTGATACACTCACTTACAAACAACTCAAGCAAATAGCCGATCGTTATAAATTCAATTATCAAACACCAATTAAAAAAATTCCAAAGAAAGCTTTGGATACCATATTACATGGTGGAGATGACAGTTTTCCCGCCCCACCAGGTTCCACCTGGTTTGAAGGGACTTATCATCTGGCTTATGAAGGTTTGTGTAATATGTTGAAGAGATGGTACAAGGATACCAGTTCTGAGAAAATCAGACAATTTGCTGAAGATTTTATGTCCATCCAGGACTGCCCGGCATGTGGAGGCACCAGACTAAAGAAAGATTCTTTGTTTTTTAAACTAGATGAAAAAAATATTGCCGAGGTGTCCAAATTGGATATTTCAGATCTTATAACCTGGTTTAGTGGACTGGATGAGAGATTGACGGAAAGACAAAGGCTTATTAGTAAGGACATCATTAAGGAAATTAAAATTCGCCTGGATTTTTTACTTTACGTAGGACTGGATTATCTATCCCTTGATCGTCCTACCATGAGTCTGTCCGGTGGTGAATCCCAAAGAACAAGATTGGCAACTCAAATCGGATCCCAGCTCACAGGGATAACATACATTTTGGACGAACCTTCAATTGGACTGCACCAGAGAGACAACCACAGGTTAATTAAATCACTTCGAGAACTAACTCAAATAGGGAATACCGTCATCGTTGTAGAGCATGATAAGGATATTATGATGGCCTGTGATTATATCATTGACTTGGGCCCAGGTGCCGGAAAGCACGGAGGCGATATCGTTGCTCAAGGCATTCCTTCCCAATTCATAAAAAATCAACATTCCTTAACAGCAAAGTATCTTTCGGGAAATGAATCAATTGAAATCCCTGATCAAAGAAGGAAAGGGAATGGCCATTTTTTAAGTTTGATTGGAGCTAAAGGTCACAATTTAAAAAACTTAAGTTTAAAATTTCCATTGGGATGTTTCATTTGTGTAACTGGTGTTTCCGGTAGTGGAAAATCAAGTCTGATCAATGAAACCTTGTATCCGATTTTAAGAGAGCATTTTTATAACAGCCTTCAAAGACCCCTGCAATTTGATAAAATTGAAGGCCTGGAGTACTTAGATAAAGTGGTCGAGGTGGACCAAAACCCTATTGGTAGAACGCCTAGGTCAAATCCAGCAACCTATACGGGAGTTTTTACAGAGATTAGGAACCTGTTTTCCAATCATCCTGAATCAAAAATTCGCGGTTACAAACCAGGCAGGTTCTCTTTTAATGTGTCCGGTGGAAGATGTGAAGTTTGTGAAGGTGGGGGAATGAGAATCATTGAAATGAATTTCCTGCCGGATGTCCAGGTTCATTGTGAAAGTTGTAATGGAAAACGCTATAATAGAGAGACTCTGGAAGTGCTGTATAAAGGAAAATCCATTGGAGATGTTTTGGACATGACTGTAGAGGAAGCCACCGAATTTTTCGAGCATTTGCCCGCCATCTTTAGAAAATTAAAAACTTTACGAGACGTAGGTCTGGATTATATTACTCTGGGGCAGCAGGCTACCACTTTATCAGGTGGGGAGGCTCAGCGTGTTAAATTGGCGGAAGAACTTTCTAAAAGAGATACCGGAAAGACCTTGTATATTTTAGATGAACCAACTACTGGCCTGCATTTTGAAGACATCAAGCATTTACTAAATGTATTACAAAAACTTGTTGACAGAGGGAATACTGTGATGGTAATTGAACACAATCTGGATGTTATCAAGGTAGCTGATGTCGTACTTGATTTGGGACCGGAGGGTGGGAAACACGGGGGAAAAGTTGTTGCCTATGGATCTCCGGAACAGGTAGCCAAAGTAAAAGATTCTTTTACAGGACAGTATTTAGCTGATGAACTAAATCAAAATAGAAAAGCCACTCCAAAGTAGAAGTGGTCTAATCTAAATTATTTTTTTGTTACGCGCAAAGACACTCTGCGATTTAAATCTCTTCCGGTTTCTGTATTATTATCCGCTACGGGGTGTTCCTGGCCATAACCTTCTGCTTCCATTCTTTTAGCTTCGATTCCATTTGCAACAAGAGCGGACGTTACTGATTCTGCCCTATTTTGGGAAAGTTTTTTATTTGCAATTGGGTCTCCGACATTGTCAGTGTATCCACCCACTTTTACTTGAACATCAGGAAATGTTTTCAAAATGGAAGTTATGTTATTGATTTGATTAATAGAGGCGGGGTTAAGATTACTTGAACCAGATTCAAAAAGGATTCTGTCAAAATCAAACCACGTTGTTTTATCAATTTTCTTGTTTTTATCTTTAATAAAGTTAACTAAACGACCTTCCACTCCATTTTCAGGGAAATTTATCTCTACTCCTCCAGGTAAGGAAAGCTTGGTCATGTTTCCTAATAAAGCCCATTTTGCCTGAATAATGGAATCAATCCCTGATATTTGTGAAGAAGCATTTTTATTCAATTCAGCAGTCTTCATTGATGTTGAATCAACCGTCATAACAGTACTCCCTACTTTATCAGCCCTTTCATTTTTATTACAACCCTTCATAACTAACCAAAGAAAGGACAAAAGTGCGAGCAAACCAATTAACCACATGATCCAATTATTACCCGTTTGGATAAATTCTTGAGGTTGAGAAGATTTTATAACTTCTACCATTTCCCCGGGGTTTCCAAGGTTCAATATTGAAAATATGGATGAAGGGACTGAAGTTTGGATTTCATTTTTATGTCCACCTAACCAGGTTGTCAATCCACTTATACCATAATCCTCTGAGAGAACTTTCTTTTTTAAATAGTTTAGAACAAACGACGCTACCAAAGTCAAAATTTTTGCAGAAGAGGCTTCACTCTTGAAATCAGCAAAACTGGCAAGAGCAGCTGTTACTGCTTGATCTTTTTGACCAGTCAGAATTTCCAGTAAGCTATTTCCAAACGATTCCGACGCATTCAATTCAAATAAATTTTCTAAGGAGGAAGGTTCGTTGTCCATTTGGTTGATCAAATCCCAGATCTGATCCATGGTACTTTTGTTTGAGGAGGCATGAAGTATTCCGCCTAAGATGGTCGGAATTGCGGCATCAAAACCCTTTTTAACGGCTAGTTCTGACTCCCCTAAATATTCAGAAACTCCGGTGATTAGGTTAGGAGTTAAGTGAGCTTTGAGCGATTCGATTAAGTTCATGTTTAATTAATTTCTTGAAATTAAATTTTATAGATTTGACGCTGCAATTTATTAATACTGTCACATTGGTTCTCGTAAATTCGTAGTTAATTAATAAATATTAGATGAATTTAGAAAAATTAAAGTATCCAATAGGTAAGTGGTCGGCTCCGGAAGTCGTTGACCTGGACTTAATAAAGAAATGGATCGGGGATATTGCCATGTTACCTTCTAATCTTTCGGACATATTAAATCGCATTGAGCCTATTGATTATGAACTAACTTACAGGCCGGGTAGTTGGACTGTCCGTCAATTGCTTCACCACATCGCCGACAGCCACATTAATGCGTACATTCGTCATAAGCTGGCAGTATCTGAGCAAACACCAACCATTAATCCATACAATGAGGTGCTGTGGGCAGAAATGGCAGATGTGAAAGAGGTGGACATCAAAGTATCCTTGAACCTACTGGAAGCAATTCATCAAAGGTGGACAGTGTTTTTGAACAGTTTACACCAAGCTGATTTGGAAAAGTCGTTTTATCACCCTGGGCATAAAAGATTTATCACTATAAGTGAGTCCATAGGAATGTATAGCTGGCATGGCAAACACCATCTTTCACACATCAAGTTGGCTCTTGACAAACCAAATATTAGTTAATTAATCTTTGAAATCCGAAGTCAACACAGCAGAGGTATAGTATCGGTTCATTCTTGCAATGTTTTCAATGGAGATTTCTTTTGGACATTCTGCTTCGCATGCACCGACATTGGAGCACAACCCAAAACCTTCTTCATCCATTTGTTTAATCATATTCAAGACTCTCCTTGAGTTTTCCACTTCACCCTGGGGCAGTAATCCCAGATGAGAAACTTTGGCAGCAGTGAAGAGCATGGCAGACCCATTGGGACAGGCCGCGACACAAGCTCCACAGCCTATGCAAGCAGCAGCATCAAATGCCTTCGATGCCAGGTCTTTTTCAATTGGGATGGAATTTCCATCCATCGCTTGACCTGTGTTGACAGATATGTATCCACCTGCCTGAATTATTCTATCAAAGGCTCCTCTATCCACCACCAGATCTTTAAGGACAGGGAACGATCTGGCTCGAAAAGGTTCAACGACTACGGTATCACCTTCTTTAAAAAATCTCATGTGGAGCTGACAAGTGGTGGTTCCGGGATTTGGGCCATGAGGCCTTCCATTAATGACCATGCTGCAAGCTCCACAAATCCCCTCCCTACAATCATGATCAAATGCCACCGGTTCTTTCTTTTCATCTATTAAGTCTTGATTCAGAACATCTAGCATTTCAAGAAATGACATGTGCTCATTGGCTTCAACAGAATACTTTTCAAAACCACCTTTTTGATCAGGTGATTTTTGTCTCCATATTTTAAGATTCAGCTTCATATTCGGCTATTGTAAATAATGGCGTAAAAGTAAGGATTCTGATGTGATATCCTACATTTAGAGAACAAAACAAAATCAATAAGGGTCAAGATTTTTAGACAATAAACCGAATATTCCTTTGAAAATTTTCCTTTCCAGCTCTCTTAATTGGTGAATCAACGGACACTTTGTTCCAAGTTTCGTCCGAAATTTCCAGCCAATCTGACATACTGAGATTTATTAAATCTGGATTAGGAGCAAACTCTTCCACTCTTGTTGGTTTAGAAAAACGGTTCCAGGGACATACTTCCTGACAAATGTCGCATCCGAATGCCCAAGTCTCCATCTTGGGTCTGAATTCTTCTGGTATTTTTGTTTTTAACTCTATGGTAAGATAAGAAATGCACTTAGCGGCATCCAACAAATAACCATCCTGATGTATGGCGCTTGTCGGACAAGCTTCGATACATCTTTTGCAAGTCCCGCAATGATCCTTAATAGATTGTGTATATTCAAATTCAAGGTCCGTAAGTATGCAGCATAAAAAATAATAGGAACCCCTTTTAGGATGAATGTTAAGGGTATTTTTACCATTCCATCCAATTCCTGCTTTTTCCGCCCAACTTCTTTCCATTACCGGACCTGAATCGACAAATCCCCTGATTTGAATGTCTCCATATAAATTCCTCATATATGCAATGAGTTGTTTGGATTTATCTTTTATAACCTTATGGTAATCCTTACCTACTGCATATTTTGAAATTTTAGGACTATTTGGTTTAAACTTTACCTTAGGTTGGTCATAATTTAGACTTAATACTATAATAGATTTACACCCGGGTAAGAGCAAGGTTGGGTCGGTGCGCAAATCAAAATATCGTTCCATATAGTGCATTTCACCATTGTAATTTTTATTCAACCACTCTTCAAGTTGTTTTGCCTCCTTATCCAGTTTTTGTGCCTTTACAATACCAATTTGGTCAAAACCTAATTGGGTAACTTTTTCATATATTAAAGAATTGCTTACTTTCACAAGCTAATTTGTCAAGTAAAATTAAGATGGTTTCAAGTAAAATTTAATTTAAATAAAAAGCCTGCAATCATCATTGCAGGCTTACCACATTTAGAAGAAAGTAAAACGATACCTTAATTTTTATATCAATTAGAAATCTAACCAGATTCCACATTCCAGCGTTCTAAAATCATTTTTTTCCCAGGTTGGACTAAGGTCATAATTAGCATAGAATTTCAAGGCACCAATGTCTATCCTACTGCTGAGACCATAGCGGTAAGTGTTAAATCCAAAATCTTCTTCAGTTTCAATTTTTCTCCGGACATCTTCTCTGCGCACTTCTGATTCCTGGTGTACCAATACGCCTCCATAACCACCAACGCCAATCCCAATTCTTCCCAAGCCTTTAATTTTATTGCTTTGGAAATATAACATCAGGGGTATTTGAAGATGTTGAAAGTCCATACTTGAGACTTTAACTTTATCGTCCTTAGTATACACCAGGGTTTGATTTGGTTCAAAACTTAGTTTTTCCTTAAAAGTTAATTCACCAATTCTCCAACCTAATGAAGTCATGAGTTGTACATTCTTGCTACCCAAATAAATTTTAGTTGGGAGAAAGTTTAAAGTCCATGACCATGAGCTAAAAGGTTTATTTTCAAGATCATTGACCAAAACTTCATTATTGACCTTATTACTTTGTAGTAGATTTAATCCTAAGTCAATGTCAAGAAAATCAACATCTGCACCCTTTGATTTCTTATGTTTCTTTTCTGGATTGATATTTTCTTTATTTGAATGTTTGCGATCTATGCTTTTGTCATCATCCTCCTTTTTTGACTTCTTATCTTCACTTTTACGTTCAATGATAAAGATGTCGCGGTCACCAAGTTTTATTTTGACTGTGTCGCCATTTTCTTTTTTTTCCATTGAAGGTGGTTCAGGTGGTGAAGGTGGAGAAGGGGGAGCAGGAGGGGGAGTTACTTGAGCATTGAGCATCATTTGGATACCTAGAAATAGAGATAAAAAAACAGTTTTCATATTTTCAGATTTATGATTAAAATTTTAAATAAATTATTTAGTAGTAAAAGATAATGACTTTGACATTTCAAAAGCTTCGCTTTTAAAATCTACTGCAATAGTCGTTTTATGTTGAGATTCTGATTCTTTGATTGTGAGTGTATTGTCTGTCCATTCACTTGTCTTTTTGGACAGCATATTAAAGATTCCCTTTCTAATGGTCTTACCCAGTGACTGGGCTTGATTGTCTTCCAATGCCAAGTCTTTGTTTATATTGCTCTCAATTTGGGCATTTCTGGTCTCTAAAACATTGTCATTGAAATTATCAGTTTCATTATTTTTGATTTCCGAATCGTTGACGACAACATCTTTTGAAATGAATTTTTCGTTAGTGTCTATTGTGGATGCAACTTGTGTATTAAACTCAATATTTAGATGATCTTTTTCAACTGATGGCAACGATGAAAGTTTATTTGGTTTTTCAGTAGGTGACTTGATTTTGTTATTGAGTATTTTGGTACCGATATTATTTTGGTTTGAAATGATTTCTTGTTGGCTAATAAGATTGGTATCAGCGTTTAAATCAGTTTCGGAACCATTGATTTGTTCAATGACCGATCCCTGGTTGGACAACAGAGGACTAATTTCTTGCATTGGATTGTTGGTAAAAGAAGGAGAACTGGATGTATTGTTTTGATAATAATAAAACAGTCCAATGCCGAGAATTAAAGAAGCAGCTGCATAATAGTATTTGAAAGGTGATGAAAAGAATAGTTTATATGTTTTACCAGACTCCTTTTTATTTAATGGAAATGACTTATCCAGGATTTTATCAATGAGATCTGCAGGAGGTGTCTTTTGGTCAAGTTCCGTTTTATGCAGTTGTATATATTCTTTGAGTCGATCTTTCATAATTTTCATTTTTTTTTAAAATTTCAACCAACTTTTGTTTGGCCCTTAAATATTGACTTCTTGATGTTGCATTTGCTATCCCCAGCATCTGGCTTATTTCTTCGTGGGAAAAATCTTCTATGGCATACATCGTAAAAACAATTCTGTATTTTTCCGGCAGCAGACTAAGAGATGACATTATTTTATTAAGATTATTTTCAAACTCCTCCTCATTTACCAAATTTTCTTCATCATTCATGTTTATAAGGACAGGCGTATTTTCTATGTCTTCAAATCTCAATTTTTTCTTTTTTTCAATTGATTGAAGGCATGTGTTCACACAAATTCTTTTAATCCATGCCGGCAATAATCCTTCCTGATCCAATTGACCTATGTTCTGGAAAATCTTGACAAAAGCTTCCTGCAAGACATCCAGAGCATCGTGCTCATGATTCATCATCCTCAGACAGAGGTTGTACATGGGTTTACTGAATTGATCATACAGTTCCCTGCACGCTCTTTGGTCGGCTCTTTTTACTCTTTCTACAAGGGACTCCATTTTGTTTGATTGTGGTTGTCTTGCAATATAAAGAGGTGTTTGATGCAAAAACGTTGCAAAATATTTACTTCCTTTATAAAATTAATGGCTAATATCAATATAATTGATTGATATTCAATTGTATAAAATTTACCAGTGATATTCTTCACCATGTTTTTTCAACCATTTTTCAGCTAATTTAAATTCAGGCATAACGCATTCTACCAGGTTCCAGAAAGCTTTTGAATGATTGTGATGCTGCAGGTGTGCCAATTCATGAATAATTATATAATCAAAAATAAAATCCGGGCATAACAAAAGCCGGGAGGATAGACTGATGTTTTTATTGGTACTGCATGAACCCCAATTGCTGTTATTGTTTCTTAATCTTACAACGTTAATTTCTTTTCTGAAAAACTTCTCATTGATTGATTGAACTCTCGATTTGACTCCATTTAGATAGGTAGCAGACATAACTCTGCTCATGATGTCACTCATCATTTTTTGTTTAACAGATGCGTCAATATTCTTAGGTAACTCTATAAAAATATTGGTTCCAATTCTTTTTCCTGTGCCTGTTATTCTTTTGTCTGACTCCGATATAAAGATGGTAAATTCAGTTTGTCTAACCTGAATCTTCGATCCATTTTCATACGCGCGAGGTTGATATTTTTTACTAAACTCCGGATCTTTTGCAATTTTTTTATAGATCCAGTCCTTTGCCCATAATATATGTTGGTCTTTTTGGCCGCTGCTGGCTATAATTGGAATACGTACAATTGCCTTATTTTTACCAAGCGACACTCTGGCAGACATTCTGTATTCAAAGTGAATTTCAAGCGGTAATTCAAAATCAAGGAATTTGATTTTTTGTATTTCCTTGAAAGGTTTTAGTTTAAGCATATTTATTTGCAAAACTTTGCATAACATCCACAAGTACTTCTACACTTTCAAGATCTAGCGCATTGTACAATGAAGCTCTAAAACCACCAACAGATCTATGTCCTGCTAAACCCACACATCCTGCTTTTTTACATTCTTCAAGAAATAGCGTTTCATGTTCTACTTTTTTGGGAATAAAAACCACATTCATCCATGATCTATCTTCTTTTGCAACTGTTCCTGTAAAACAAGGATTTTTGTCAATTTCATTATAGAGCATTTCAGCTTTAGCCTGGTTTCTGGATTCCATTGCTGACAAACCTCCCATTTCTTTAATCCACCGCATGGTTAGCATGGAAACATATATTGGGAAAACTGGTGGCGTATTGTACATGGAATTCTTTTCAGCATGTGTTTTATAATTCAGCATGGTCGGCAACTTCCTCTTCGCTCTACCCATCAGTTCTTTTCTTACTGTTACGAGTGTGACTCCTGCCGGACCCATATTTTTTTGCGCACCTGCATAGATCAATCCAAAATCTTTGCCATCTATTTTTTTACTAAATATATCTGAAGACATATCACAGACAATAGGAATTTCGGCTTTCGGGAAAGATTTATATTGACTTCCATAAATAGTATTATTGGAAGTTAAGTGAAGATAAGCACCATCTCCTGGAACAGTAAATCCTTTTGGTATATGTCTGAAAGAGTCGGCTTCTGAAGATGCCAAGACCTCAACATCACCAAAAAGCCTTGCTTCTTTAATTGCACCTGTAGCCCAGGTCCCTGTATTTATGTAATATGCTTTTTCATTTTCGCCAAGCAAATTCATTGGAACCATGTAGAACTGGCTACTTGCACCACCGGAGAGGAACAGTACTGCAAAATCGTCATTCAGAGAAAGCAGCTCCCTCACAAGTTGTTCAGCTTCAGCCATAACCGCTTCAAATTCCTTACTTCTGTGAGAAATCTCCAGTAAGGACAAATCCATGTTGCTGAAATTAATTACCGAATCCGCTGCCTGATTGAGTACCGATTGTGGCAGAATGGCTGGTCCTGCATAGAAATTGTGTTTTTTCATTTGGATCATTAAATATCTATTGGCAAAGTTATGTATTGTTACTTGATAAAGAGAAGGATAAAGTTCAATTTTTAACAGAGTCAACAAATGTTGTTTTTATTAATCAAATTCCACTAATTTTATCTAAAATTTCATCTGTGTCAAGAATAGTAAAAATTTCAACCAGTTTCATGGATGTTTGGTTAGAAAACTTTATTTGCAAAATTGTCGAGGTTGGTAATACCAGAGGTATACTTACATGCCACCGTGAAGACACACCTGATTTTTTTTTATCATTAACGGAATTAACCTGATATTTTAAGCTATGAAGAAATACCGTTATAAAGTAAATTATAATATTGGGTTAGTTTTAGTTTTATCAGGACTTTTTGCCTTTTGTCTGAACGCCCAATTGAACACTGTAAATAATAAGATTAATCTTCCATTTGGATTTGTGCAGGGAGGGACCTGTTGTTGTGGAAATTTTACTGAGTTAAGTTTTCCCAATCTTGATTTTGAAGAAGGAACTTCCCCTCCCATTGGAGGATTTATTACTTATGGTGCTGGATCGGTTTTCGCAGGTTGGAGAGTAACTCGTGCAACGATTGACCATGTAGAAGGCAGCCACGCCAATTTGGGAAACGGCAACCCAAATGGTGCAACTAATTTTATCGATTTGCATGGTTCTCCTGGTTTTGGAGGAATTTCCTACATGCTTACAGGACTTACGGCCGGAAATAATTATAGAATTGATTTTTGGACGGCTCAGAATGGAAGCGGACATAGTTCAACAGGTACCCTACAAATTGCGGGTGGTGCATGGTTGGATGTAAGTTGGACCGTTACCATTTCAGGTGCAGTAGCCTGGTTTAAGCAATCATATATGTTTATAGCACAAGGTCCTACTGCTGATATGGAATTTAGTAGTGTAGGTGATTTGGTGTATGCTGGAACATTGGTAGATGATATTAAAATATTTGAGTGCCCTGCTGATAAGGAAGAACCCATGGTGATAAATGAGCCTCTTGATGAAATTTATTCTTGTCTGAAGGACGTTTTACCTCCTGCTGTTTTACAAATAAGCGACAATTGTGACCCTAATCCGGTTGTAAAAATAAAGTCCAGCACCCGAAAAGTTGATGATTGTGAACAAATTTTGACTAGAGAATGGACCATTACAGATAAATGCGGCAATACAAAAGTCCTTGATCAGGAAATAATTATCAAAGATGAAGAAGCACCTAAAATTGTTACACCCCCTAAGGACAAAATTGTCGATTGTAAAACACATAATAGAAATTTATTTTTAAGTTGGGTTTCGACTACTGGCGGGGCTTCAGTCAAGGACAACTGTGGAAAGGTGTATATCAACGCCCAATATGACAGTATACCAACTAGGCCTTGTGACACTACTACGGTTGATTTTGTGGCCACTGATGATTGTAATAATGAAACGTATTTTTCTGCTCATTACATTATTAATGATACTGTTAAACCAATTTTAGTTAAGCCAGCTACTCCTGTTTTACTTCAATGTTCACCATCCGCACGGGATTCTCTCAAAAGATGGCTTAATCAAAATGGAAATGCAGAAGCTATTGATGGCTGTTCCAATCTGC